>NZ_CACSJY010000011.1:0-132762 GCF_902706155.1 Pseudomonas sp. 18058 | reverse complement strand
TTTGATCTTCAAAGTCAAAAGATCGCAGCCTTCGGCAGCTCCTACAGGGGTATTCGGCGCGCAGCAGATCCCTTGTAGGAGTGAGCCTGCTCGCGAAGGCGGCATCAAAGCCACTGCAAATTCCGAAAGACAATCAAGCCTGCGCCGCCGCACTCACCACCGGCCGCCCCGGCTTACGCAGCGGTTCCAGCCGCGAGCCCTCATACCGCGTCTCACGGAAAAACTTCCAGCGTCCGAACAGGCAATACACGTGCATCACGCGCCCCTGTTCATGATAGCCCATGCGAATGTGCAGCTTCAGCGCCGGAATATTGTGCGTCTCACAGACGTCCACCACCTTGTTGCAACCCTGCGCCGCCATCGCTTCCCACAGCGCCACCTGCACGTCCACCGACAGGCTGCTGCCGAAATAGGTGCGGATCATCTCGCCACCAAATTCGAAGAACTCACCCGGCTTCACCGGGAAGGTGCAGCCGTAATAGTGACGATCGTGATAGTCGCGAATGCTGCCCCAGATGAACCCCACCGCATGCCCATCCGCATCGAGGTACATATGCCCGGTGTGACCCTCGGCGGCGAGCTCCGCCATGGTCTCCACGCGGTCACCGAAATGTTTGCTGAACGCAACGGCATTCTCTGTGGTGATGTCGACTTTGCTCAGGCCCTCGTAAGGACGCAGCTTGTGCGGCGGCACCGGAGTGACCAGGTCGCGCTCCATCCACAACAGTTCCCAATGGAAAAACACGTAACGTTTCCACAACGTGCCGAAGGTGCGGCCCAGGCCTTTTTGGCGGATGCGTTCTTGTAGTTTTTTGATGAAGCTCATGATGCCCTCCGTGGCCGAAGCCCGGTGTTGTGGATGTCGCTTTTGTGGGTATAGATCACCCTTGGGGGTTCATTTCAAAGTGCCATCTTCGAAAGTATTGCAAGGTATGTAACTCAATCGAGTGCGGCGGTACCGCGTAGAAAATCCTTGTTCAGATCGGCGTAGGAAACCCGTGGAACGCCCTTCAACCGCTGCTCTAGCACGCGGCTCAGGGACTCGTCAGGGTTGAGATAAGCATCACCAAAATCGCTGCCAAGTTGCGTCGGGTGCGCGACGATTTCCAGCACGCCGTCGGTCGGCGAAATGTCATTGCGCAGGTCGATCGGCGTGCACACATAGTCAGCCGTCACACCAGCCAGACTCTGCAAGCGCCAATTGAGCAAACCCTTGAACACGCGCTTGGGCAGATTGAGGTTTTGCCCCAGATTGCGCGCCAGTCGAATCGGCACACCTTGATGCGCGGCAAACCGCGCGACGATCTCGCCAATCGGCCAGATGTTATGCACGTGCTGGTGCGAATCGATATGACTCGGCCGCACACCGTGATCGACGCAACGCTGCCACTGCGCCTGCAATTCTTCACGCACCGCCTCGCGATCTTCACGGCCAAGCCACAACCGATGGCGCGGCAGACTCAGGTCGAACACGCCATGGTCGTCGCAGAAGGTACGGCGCTTGAGAATCGCCTGACTCAACGGTCGCCCGTAAGTCAGGTTGAAGTGCAATCCAACCCGGCCTTGCAACGTCGGATGCCGGGCCATCGCGCACGCCGCTTCGAACGCCGGCATGTTGGCCATGGCCGTGGCAGAACTGATGACCCCGGCCTGAAAGGCAGCGAAGATCACCGCGTTTTCGTTCGGGCTGAGGCCGAAATCGTCAGCGTTGACTATGACTTGGCGTGGCATGTTCGCCCTCCGTGGTGATCGCAACAGGTTTCAAAACAGGTTTCGCTTGCTCGGCACGCCGCGCCCGCCAGGCTTGTACGCGCGGCTTGAGTCGATGCCACAGGCGCAAGCCCAGGCCGAGGACAAGACCACTCGGCCGCCAGGAATAAAAACTCCAGCGCCAGTGCTCCAGTTGTCCGGTCATGCGTTCGTGCAGTTGATGGCTGGAGTTTTCCAGGCTGACCCGCGAGGCATCGATCCAGTGCCAGTGATCGTCGAGCCCCCAGCGAATCCATTCCTCCAGCAGCACCCGGCCACTGCCCAGATCGGCGTATTGCGGCAGGAAGGCGAGGTTGTAATCGTAGAGCCGGCCTTGTTCCAGCAGGCCGAGGCGATAGCTGATGCAGCGCCCGTTCAACTCCAGCGTGACCACCCGAACCAGGCCTTGGCCGGCGAGGGCGATGAACGCGCGTTCGATCAATTGGCGACTGGGTTCGCGGGCAAAAATACCTACGCCTTCGTCACCTTTCCAGCTCACCGCTTCGACTTCGCTGATGGTCTGCAACAACGGGCCCATGCTCATCGCATCGGGAGTAATTCTGCGCACTTCAGCGCCACACGCGGCGATCCGCTTGCGTGCCCGACGCAGTTTGTAGCGCGGATCACCGGAGACTTCCTGATGATCGGCCTCGCTTATCAGGTGCACCGGCACTCGACAACTCAGCCGTCGTTCACCGGTCGAGCTGTGCGCCATCCATTCGGTGAGCGCACTTTCTTCACCGGCAGGTTCGGACAATTCATTGAGTTGCAGCAGCGCGTGGGGCACACGTTGGCGAATCATATTCAGCGCCTGACGCATGTCCTCAGCGCCCAACAACGACAGCAGCGCCAAGCGATCCGCCAGCGGATAACCCAAGTGATGCAGCACCCGAAACGGCACGCCGGCAAAGCGTTCGCGACTTGCCACAAGCGGCAGACACAGACGCAATTCGTCCGCTTCCCAACCCAGCAGGATGTGCAGACGCTCATCCGTACCAAGGGCCTGCTCGGCCGCGCACAACCAACCAAGGTTGTTGAACGGCGTGTGATCCGTCACCCGCAAGCGCAGCGCTTCATACGCTGCTTCGGGGAAATCGGCGGCGCACAGTGAAGTGCGCCATTCAAATCGCGTCACCATAGGCTCAGGCCGCCGTTGCTGTTACGGGTGGACGGGACGGTTTGCGCAGTGCGTCCAGGCGCGAGCCGCTGTAGCGGGTTTCGCGGTAGAAGCGCCAGCGACTGAACACGGTGTAAACATTCATGATCCGTCCCTGTTCGGTATAGCCCATGCGCAGGTGCAGCTTGAGCGCCGGGATATTGTGAAATTCGCAGACGTCGACGACCTTGTCGCAACCCTGTGCGGCCATGGCTTTCCACAGCTCCAGTTGCAGATCCACCGACAGCTCGGTGCCCCAATACTTGCGGGTCAACTCGCCGCCAAACTCGAAGAACTCGCCGGGTTTCACCGGGAACAGGCAGCCGTAGTAATGCCGGTCGAAATAGTCCCGCGAGCTGCCCCAGATAAACGCCACGGCAGCGCCCTGGTCATCCAGGTGCATGTGCCCGGTGTGGCCTTCGTTGGCCAGTTCAGCCATGGTGCCGACGCGGTCACCGAAGTTGCGGGCGAAGGCGCTGGCGTTGTCTGGCGTGATCTTCACTACCTGCAATGGCGGGTAGGGTTTGAGGTTGTGCGGCGGCACCGGGCTGACCAGATCACGCTCCATCCACAGCAGTTCCTGATGGGAAAAAACGTAGTGTTTCCAGGCTTTCGCCAAAGTGGCGCGCAGGCCTTTTTGTTTGATGTGCTCGCTGAGTTTGCTGACGATGCCCATGGTGTGTGCTCCTGAACCTTTCGGCGCAGCGACCCTAATTGTTGAGAGAACTCCTGTGGCGAGGGGATTTATCCCCGTTGGGCTGCGAAGCGGCCCCGCTTTAACAGGATAAGAAGCGACGACTGCTGCGCAGCCGAACGGGGATAAATCCCCTCGCCACAAAAGCTCAATCACATCGGGGTTAAAGTTCGCCTGGCCTTTCTCATGAATGTTCGGAATTGGCTTCATGGCGCGATCCAGCTCAGTGCAAACAGGGTCTGGCCTGGCAGATCAAAGCTGACGCGTCCATCGCGGCAGGTGAACGGTGCGTCGCGGCTGCGGTTGTCGGTGCCGAAGTAGCGCAAGGCGCCGTTGTGCAGCGGGCACTTGGCGCCGCTCAGTTCCATGCGCTGCAGGCGTGTGCCCTTGTTCACCCCGAGCAAGCCACGCTGATCGTCGCCGGCCATCGCCAGCACATCGACTTCAAAGGAATCGTTTTCCAGCCACAGCACCTGATGCAGCCAATGCTGGGCGATAAACTGCTGCGCCAGGCCGACCGGTTTCAACTCGAAACGTTGTTCATCCGCCGAGACCCGCAGCATGCCCTTGGGGTACTGCGGCTCATCGGCAGCCTGGAACCAGTTGAGCATGCTCAACAAGCCGTCCTGCGAGGCGTTGATCACCACCGACGCCCACCACAGCGAAGCGTAGTGGGTTTCCTGATCGTAGGGGCTGAGGCTGGAGCCGCTGGACATATTGGTCTGATCGAGCAGCAAGGCCTTGCGCGGCTGACCTTTGCTGTCGAGGCCAACCAGGTCGGCGGCGCGACGCACGCTGTCGCGATAAACGCGCGTGGCGAGCAGGTCGCGAATCATCCATTCGTGCCACGCCAGCGCATCGACCTGATCGCCTGATTCGCTAAGCAAGCGCCGCGCCCAGTCGATCCCGCGTTTATCCGCCGCGTTGTCGGCGAACGGCCCGTTGACCAGTCGCGAACTGGCCGGCATGGCAATGCGCACACCAGCCTTGGCATTCGCTGGATCGCTGCGCACCTGCCGAGCCATGCTGGCGAAAATCGCCTGATACTGCGCGTAGCTCGAATAGTTGAGATTCGGCTCATCGGCAAAACCAATGTAATGCGTGCCTTTGCCGCCCAGCGCTCGGGTGCTGGCCAGCCACGCATCGAGGCCGCTGTTGCTCTGCACATCGGCGCGCAGATCCGCCTGTCGCTGACTGCCAGCGAGCAAGGTGATGTCTTGTTTGATGCCGAAACGATCCTGATACACCTTTCGGAACGCGTCTTCGAAATGCGGGTTCTTCGCCGTCACATCGACAAAACTGTAGTAACTCGCAGCGCTCGGTTTCAGCGCGTCCAGCACGGCGTGACTGGCCGGCGGCGGCATCACGTAGGGCAGGGCGATGCCCAGATCCGGCGTGCGCCCGAGGACTTTGTCGTGCAGGGTCAAACGGGTGTGCCCGGCGTCTTCGCGCAGCGGCTTCAGTTGCTGCGGATTCTGCGCAAACAGGTTGGCCGTGCCATCCAGCCAGAACGCTGCTTTGCCGCTGCCTTGCAAACGCAGGCGCCAGACCTGTTCGCGCTCGCTTACGGGCAGGGCGACCTGATCGAACTGCCAATAGGCGCGATAAGGTTTCAGCGCCAGTGTCAGTGGTTGATCATCGCCAACGCGCTGCGCCTGCAAACCGCTGACGCCGCCATGAAACTTGCCGGCCAGCACTGCGTGCTCGCCCGCTGCGACTTTGAAATACAACTCGTCGCCATTGTGCGTATCGGCGCTGAAATGCACTTTCGCTGGGGCGAACAACGCCACCGTGCGCTCGTCATGTTCGACGCGGTAATTGCGGAAGCTGTAGCCGGGAATTTCCAGTCGATAACTCGCCGCGCCGGGCAACAACGGCCAGCTCTGACTGCCACGGGTTTCACTGGCTTTGATAAACCGATCACCCTGCAACTTGCCTTGGCCATCGAGCAAATACACATGTTCTTCATTGGCCTCAGCCTGCCACGCCGGTGTCCAGCGTACGGTTACCGTGTCCGGGCGATCCGCTTGCAGATACAGGCTGCCGTCGCGAATCTCGCCCCAGCGCATCGACGCCGCAAAGGCGTCCAGCGACAGGCCGAGACCGAGCAGCAGGGCCAGGCCTTTCATGCGGTTTTCCGCCGTTGCAGCATCAGCCACATCGGTGTGACGTCGCGCGGCAGGATGATCAGGGTTTGCCAGAACGGCACGCCGCTCAAGCGGCAATAAAGCACCAGCATCGCTACCGTCACTGCCAGATACGCAATCGACGAAGCCGCCGCCGCGCCGACAATTCCGTACGCCGGAATCATCACCAGGTTCAGCGCCAGGTTCAGCAGCGCGCCCAAACCCATCAGCATCGACACCGTGCCGGGGCGATTTTTACCGAGCAAGTCCAGGCGTAAAATGCTTGCGTAGCACAGGCCCAACAGCCCCGGCAGCAACGCCAGCAGCGCCGGGTAGGCCGGTTGGTACACCGCACCAAACAGCGTGACGATCAGCCATTCGCCAATCACCGCCATGGTCAGGCACGCGCCGAGCATCACCGTCGCGGTCAGGCGCAGGGCCAGCGGCGTGACCTTGTCCATGCCTTCGTCTTGTTGCAGCAGGCGTTTCATCAGCGGCGTGGTTACCGCTTCCGGGACGATCAGCAGCAGTTCGGCGGCGGCGCTGGCCATTGCGTAATGACCGAGGGCGGTGCTGCCGAGCAGGGCGCCGATAAACAGATAATCCGAGCGCAATATCACTTGCTGGAACAGCAGATCCGGATGACTGCGCGCGCTGTAGCGCAGCAGTTCTTTCTGGCTGGCGCGATCCCATTGCAGTTGTAATGGCTGCGCGCGTTTGAGCCAGACCCAACCGGCCAGCACCACCAGACTGATCCCGGCGAGCCAACTGATCAGCGCGGCTTCGAGTGCGGCGCTTTTCCACATCCAGAACAGTGCGAGAAACAGCAGCAGCGGCGCCAGCGACTCGACCAGACGCAAGGCATTGAACGCGACCACGCCACCCGAGGCGTTGTGCAGCGTCAGCAGGCCGCTTTTCAACACGGTGAGCGGCACCGCCAGCAGCAACAGCCAGGCGAGCAAACCGAGCTGCATCGTTACATCGAGTTCACTGCCGAATTCCCGTACCAGCGCCACCACCAGCAAGGTCAGCAGCGCCGCCAGCAAACAGCCAAACACCAACACTTGACTCAGCAACAAACCCATCGGCCGCTGCTTGGCCGCCTGAAAACCCACCGCGGAATTGAGCCCGCCACTGGTGGCGGCGCTGATCAAGTCGGGCAGGGTGCTGAGCAGTGCAAACAAGCCGCGCTCACTTGGCCCGAGAATCCGCGCCAGCAGCACGTTGCGCAGCAAACGCAGGGCGATCATCGCCAGTTTGGTGCCCATGCTCAGCGCCAGGTGTTTGAGGTAGGTGCCTCGGCTCATGGTCGCGCCCCGCGAAAAATCCGCCACGACAACAATTCCGGATTGCGCGCGGTGCGCTGACTGACGCCGAAACGCGGCAGGTTCAACGGTTCGCCTTCGCCGCGATAGATACCGGTGCCGGTGCCGAGCGCGAACGGATAATCGTGATTGGCGATCTGCTCGCGCACGCGTTCATCGTTGTCGCCGTTGGGGTAGCAATACACCGGCAGTGGCCGGTTGCAGCCGTTGTACAAAGCATCGCGGCTGCGGCTGATTTCTTCGTTCAGGCGCTGATCATCAAGGCCGGTGAGGATCGCGTGACTGGCGCCGTGCGGGCCGAAACGCACCAGTCCCGAAGCTTCCAGCGCGCGGACTTGATGCCAGTCCAGCGCTTGCGGTTGCGATTCCATTGGGCATTCGTCGGTGAGCTTTTCCAACTCTCGCGGATCAAGCGACTTCAACCCTTGCAGGTAATGCAGTAACGCCAGGCTGCGGCGGTCGACATCGATGTCATCGAGCATCACCGGCAAGGGGTGATGCATCATTTGCAAGCACTCGATCAAATGCATCCGCGCCTTTTCGCCGTGGCTGCCCCACAGGGTTTCGCCGAGGCTTTCCCACCAGAAACGCTGACGGCTGCCAATGAAATCGGTGGAGAGGAAAATGCTCGCCGGCACCTGATGTTTTTGCAGGAGCGGGAAGGCGTTGACCGCGTTGTCGCGCCAGCCATCATCAAAGGTCAGCGCTACGCGCGGGCGCTCGCTGCGCAGCGAATTGGGCTGAAGGATTTCCATCAACGGCACGCAATCGAAATGTTTGCGCAACCACACCAGCAAATGCTCGAAGGCCTTGGGCCCGACGCACAGTTCATTGCGGTGCGGCAGGTTGGCCGCGCGGTCGTTGGCCAGCACCCGGTGCAGCATCAAAATCACCCCGGCGCCGTGCAACTGGTTGCGGCCCATCGACGAGTTGAGATAGAGCCAGCCACTGGTGCGTTTTAGCAGTTGTTTGATCGCCATGGCTTCAGTCCTTTTAACGGTTCTGTTCGGGATTCCACTGGGCATACCGCTGACCGCGCAGGAACTGCCACAGGCCGAGACTCATCCCGGCGAGGGTGACCAGCAGAAACGCAGCGAGGCGGAAGGGTTTTGGCAAACGGTGTTGCGAATCCAGCAGCCCGGCAATCGCGATGGTGTAGCCGATCAGTTGCGCGATCAGGGCGAGGCGGTAGAAACCGTGTTCTTGCCACAGCCAGAAGTTGCTCAGCAGCAGCGGCAACAAGAGGATCGGCGCCAGTCGGCGGATCAGTTTGTGGCTGATCAATGCGATCGAGTACAGGCCATATTTCAGCGGATTGAGCAGCTCGCGACGTTGCGCGAGGCTTTGCAAACCGCCGACGGTGACGCGCTGACGGCGCCGGAATTGTTTGTCTGCTTCATCAACACCGTGGTCGATCACTTGCGCTTCCGGCACATAGACGATGCGTTTGTGCGCCACCGGTGCGCAGGTGCTGATAAAGAAATCGTCGTTAACCTCGGCCGGCACGTTCTGGAACAACTCGCGGCGCAGGGCGAGCAGGGCGCCGTCGGCGGAGACCATGCAACCGGTGCGGTTCTCGACCCGGCGCAACCAGCCTTCGTAATGCCGATAGAGACTGTCGCCGACGCTCAAGCCGCCGCCGGTGACCGGGATGACCATGTGCCCGGCACAGCCGCCAACCTGCGGATCATTCAACGGTGCGAGCAGGTAGCCGAGGGTTTCGCGGGACCATTGGTTGTCAGCGTCGGTGAACACCAGAATGTCGCCAGTGCTCAGGGCTACGCCGGCATTCAGCGTCGCCGCTTTGCCCTGACGCGGCAGGTCGAGGACGGTGATGCGCGGGTCAACGACTTTGTGCGCGCAAGCCACGGTGTCATCGGTCGAACCGTCGCTGGCCAGAATGATTTGCAGGTTTGCTGGCTGATAATCCTGCGCCAGCAACGTGCGTAATTTGTGCTCGATATGCCGTGCTTCGTTGTGCGCCGCAATCACGATGCTGACATTCAGCGGCGGCGCCGGAGTGTGCCGCCAGGCCGGAAACAGCGGCGCGACCAGCGTCAGCAGCAGCGGGTAGCCGACGTAGGCGTAGACCGGCAGCAACAGGCACATCCAGAAAATGAATTCAGCCACGGGCAGGCCTCCTGGCGTTCCAATGACACAGACTCAAAATGAACGCGGCGCCGGCCAGGTGCAGGCGCACCCAGTGCAGGCCCCACAGTTGCAGGGTCAGGCCGATATCGTGGTGTTTGGCGCTCTGGCGCAGGCTCAGCACCAACCCCGGCAGACTGGTGATCGCCACCATGATCGCCGCGTGATGCGGAAAGCCATCAAGCAGCGCCGAAATCGCCAGAAAATCCAGCAACCATACGAACAGCGATAGCATCGGAAAACGCAGCAAGCGCAGGCTGAAACCGTGGGTACGCAGCAGTTGCAGATGACTGCCCTGACGCCACAATTCCTTGCCCATCCACTCGCGCCAATTCATCTCGTAACCCCAGTGCAAGGCGACGCTGTTGTTGATCGAGAGCAGGCGCGCGCCCTGTTCATGCAAGCGCAAAGTGAACTCCTTGTCCTCGCCGGTGCGCAGGGTTTCGTTGAAGCCACCGACCTTGTCGAACCAGCGCCGGCGCATCAGCAGGTTGGCACTGGGTAACCAGTCGACAACATGCGAGGTCTGCGACGACACGCGCAAGGTGCGCCGTTGCCACGCGGTGGCGTACCACGGCGCTTCGGCGGGGGTGTGCAGATCCAGCGCAAATACGTCGGCCTGACCGCTGGCCTCGATGTCGAATAAAGGTTTGAGCCAGTTCTCCGGCATTTCGATGTCGGCATCGATAAACGCCAGCCATTCACCGCTAGCAATGGCGGTACCGCGATTGCGCAACGCGCCGATCAACAACCCCGGCAATATCAACACCGTCGCGCCGAATTGCCGGGCGATGTGCGGGCCTTCATCGGTCGAGCCATTATCGACCACGATCAGTTCGCACTCGATATCAGCCGCGTGCGCGGCTTTTTGCGCCGCGAGCAGCGTGCGGCCAATGTGCTGGGCTTCGTTGAACATCGGAATGACGACACTGATTCGGCTCATGCTCTGGCCTCCGTGGTCAGCGCTGCTTGCTCGGCTTTCAGACGCAGGACACTGGTCAGCGCGAGCATGATCCACACGTATTTCTGGTTCGGTGCGCTGAGGAACATCAGGAACAGCGTCAGCGACAGAAAACTCACGCCGAGGTGCGTCATCAGATCCGCCTGATACGCATCGCGGCGCAGCATCCACGCCGCCCGCGCGCGAATCAGGTTGTATAGACCGAGAGCAAGCATGCCGACAAACAACAGCCCGGCAGGCACCCCGAGTTCACTGAAAATCTCCAGGTAGGTGTTGTGCGCGCGACGGTACAGGTCGCCGATTTTGCGGTTGGCGGAAAAGGCTTTGGCGTAACCGGTGGTCGCGTAATGCAGCGGAAAGGTGCCGGGGCCGGAGCCGAGCAGCGGGTTCTCGCGGATCATCTGGCTGCCAACGACGATGTACGAAGCGCGGCGGCCGAGGGATTCGTCCTGCGCCTTGGAACCGGCGCTGAGAATACTCAAGGACTGGATGCGCGCCATGTAGCCGGCCGGCATCGCGTAGATCGCCAGCGGCAGCACGATGGCCGCACCGAGCATGGCAAAACCCAGATGCCGTGGACGAATCCGCGTCAGTTGCGAGCGGTAATGCCAGCAGCCGATCAACAAGCTCAGCGCCAACACCACCAGCCCCGAGCGCGATTCGGTTTTGGTCATGCCGCCCAGCAACAGCAGGCAGCAACCGCCCCAGAACAACCGGTGCAGCAGGTTCGGGCTACGTATCACCAGCAGCAAACCCATCGGCACCGCGAAGGCAATCAGCATGGCGAAAGCGTTGGGGTCTTCGAGCAGGCCCGCCGCGCGGCCCTGATCCTGGAATTTGGCCGAGAACATCGCCATCGCGCAGGTGGTGCTGACGGCGAGGGTGACGAGGCGGGCGAACAGGTCGAGATTAAGGTCGCGGCCGATCAACAGGGTAATGACAAACAGAATCAGACCGACGCTGAGTTCACGCAGATGCCCTAGTGACATGCCCAGATCATCGGTGTTGAGCATGCTCAAAAAGTACAGAACCATGAACCAGATCAGGTAGCGCCAGATATTGCTGCGCAGGCGCTCCGAAGGAATCTGGTGCAGCGCCAGTTGCAGCATCAAAATCACCGCCAGCCCGGCACCGAGCAATTTACTCCCGGAAAACGAACTGTCCTTGAAGAAACCTTCGAACGGCACCAGTGCAGCGATACCGAGCAGGCCCCAGGTCGGCTTGCGGTACAGCACCGCAAAACCGACCAGGCCGAGCACCACTCCCGGCGCCAGAAACGGATAAGGGCTGGCCAGCAAAGCGATGCAGACCAGACCGAGCAAACTGACGATCGAGAGCGGGAAAATCATGCGCGTGCCTCCCGTGCCGTGCGGATGTACAGCTGCGACCAGCGTTCGGCCAGGGCCTTGAGGTCGTAGCGATCCTGTTGCGTGCGTTTTGCGTTGTCGCGCAGTTGCCGGGCCAGTTTCGGCTCGCTCAGCAAGGTGTCGAGCTGACGGCTGAGGTCGGCGCAATCGGCGGGTGTGGCGAGCAAACCGTTGTGCCGGTGTTCCAGCACGTCGGGAATCCCGCCGACACCGAACGCCACCACCGGCACCCCGGCCTGCATGGCTTCGAGCAAAATCATCGGGGTGCCCTCGGTGCGCGAGCTGATCACCAGCGCATCGAGTTGCTGCCACCACGGTTGCATCGCCGTCTGATAACCCGGCAAACGAATGCGTTGCTGCAATCCGGCGTTGTCGATCCGCGCCTGCAACGCCTCGCGTTCCGGGCCGTCGCCGAGCATCACTGCGTCCAGTTGCGGATGCTGGTGACACAGCGGAATCAGCGCGTCGAGAAACATATCCGGGCCTTTCTCGCTGCTCAACCGGCCAACGTAACCGGCCAGCCAGCGTTGCCGATCGGCATCCGGCACCATCGCCGCAGCGGCCGGCAAACCGTTGGGAATGACCTGCAATTTATCCGCGCGCACGCTGGCCTCACGGTGCAGCGTGGCGATGCTTTCCGCCACGCAGACGACCCGATCCACCGACGCCGTGCGGCACAGTTGCAGGCTGAGCCAGGTGTAAAACTTCTGCTTGCGGCTGCGCGGTGTGAAACCGTGTTGGGTGATCACCAACGGCAGGCGCAACAGCGTCGCGCCAACCCAACCGAACAACAGCCCTTTGAAATTGTGCGTATTGAGCAACGGTTTTTCAGCGCGACGCTGACGCAAGTGCTGCAGCAATTCCGCTAGTCCGGCACAACCGCGGCAGTCCACCCCAGCCTCGCGAAAGCGCGCGATCAGGTCTGCTGGCGCGTCGAGGAACAGCACCTGATGCTGCCCCGGCGTCGCCAGACAATGATCCAGCAACATGCGCTCGGCCCCATAGAAACCGCCGCTGCTGAGCAAATGAATGATCGGCAGCGCGGTATTCGGGGCGGATGCGCTGCTCAATTGCGCACCCAGTGCAGAAAGCTTGGTACGGTCCAGTTCTTGTGCGGATTGCTCGGCAGCACGTTTTGGTCGTTGATCACCAACAGCACCGGAATGCCCAGCTCGTGGCTGATTTGCGCCGGGTGTTTGAAGCGGTGATCGAAGAACTCACGCACGTAGACGAAGGCAATCGCCAACAGCAACCCGGTGAGCATGCCGAACGGGATGATCAGGCCCGGTTTCGGGAACGCCGCTTCGGTCGGTTCGAACGGCGGGCTGAGCACCCGGGCGTTGGACAGGTCGTCGCTGAGCGAACGGGTGGTGCTGCTTTCGGCGAACCGCTGGGCGTAGGTTGAAAACGCAGCGTGCAGCGCGTCGATCTCGGTGTCCATCTGCCGCAGCTTGCTCTGAGTCTGCTGCAGCTCGTGGATGCGGTTCTTGAACTGGGCGATGCGCGCGGTTTTCTGATCGATCACCTGCTTGACCACCGCCAGATCGTTGGTGCGTTCCTGAATGCGGTTGCTCACCACTTTGAGGAACTGGCTACGGGTTCGGGCGATTTGCTCGCGGGTCAGCAACATCGGCTCGCTGCCAGGCTGGAACACCGCCAGATCATTCATGTAGCGGCTGACCTGAGTGGTCAGTTGCTCGCCCATCTGTTTGATCTCCCGATCCTCGAACGCCACGTTGTCGACGGTGGTGGTGAAGGTGTAGGGGAAGGTGTAGTCGTTGAGCTTGTTAGTGCTCGCGGCCGCCAGTGCGGTTTTCAGGTATTCGAGCCAGCGCTGGCTCTGCAGCAGGCGATCCTGATACAGGTTCAGCGCCTGCTCTTCGGTGTTGATCGCGTTGAGGCGGAAGGTGATTTCTTCCTTCGGATCCGACGCGCCGACGCTTTCGAGCAAGGCCTGACGGTTGCCTTCCAGGCCATCGAGACGTACTTGATAAAGCTGTTTTTTCGACTCATAAAACGACTGCGGCAAGTCGATCGATTGCAGCGCCTGACGGCTGACCAGATAGTTCTGCAAGAGGGCGGCGACAAACGTTGTGCCCTGGTGCGGATCGGGGAAGCTATAGATGATCGAGATCACGTTGGAGCCCGGCAGCGTCTCGATTTTCAGGCTGTCGATGGCTTGCTGGGTCAGGGCGTCGAGCGCGGTGTCACGCACCGGATCGGTCTCCAGCCCGAGCATGTTGCGCACCGGGTTGATCACGTACTGGCGCAGCGGCGAACTGACGTAGCGCTTGAACGGATCGGCCACCAGTTTGCTGAACATACCCGGCGAAGGCGTGTATTCGCCCTTGTCGCGCAGTTCGCTGATGGTCTGGCGGATCAGCGCCGGCGAACGGAGGATATTGCTCTCGGTTTCCATGTCCGCCAGCGACGGTGGAATGAACGTGGCGTTGTCCACGGTGAGCGACGTGGTGGCGTCACCCTGAGAGAGTTTTTTCGACTGCACGATCACCTGCGCGGTGATATCGAAGCTCTGTTTGAGCAACAGCGGCAGGAGCAGGGCGATCACTGCAAAGATCAGGAAGACCCGTTTCACCAATTGCTTGTTGGCGAAAAAGATCCTGAAGAACTCGTGCAGGTAGTTTTCCTTTGGGTTCATGTCGTTCACCTGAGAGTTAGTTGCTGTCACTGTCTTTGTTGTCGACGCGGTAGCCGAAGCTGAACCCGACGCCCTGGAACAGCACCACGTCGGCCAGTTGACGGGCGAGTTCACCGGCGCTGGCCAATTTGGTTTTCGGTACGTAAAGCATGTCGTCCGGTTGCAGGTAGGCGATTTGCGGCGCCTCGCCCGACAGGGCCTTCTCGACGTCGTAACGCACCGCCTTCACCTGATTGCCGTTGCGGCGCATGATCACCACCGAATCAAGGCGTGCCTTGACATTGGTGCCACGGGCCAGGGTCAGCGCCTCAAGCACCGAGACCGGCCGGCGGATCGGGTAGGAACCCGGTTGGCCGACTTCGCCGAGCACATAGATTTCGTTGCCGGCGGTGGACTTCAGCAGCACGTCCACGGTCATCCGGCCCGGCAGTTGCGCGTACTTCTTGTTGAGGAAGGTTTCCAGTTGATTGACGGTCATGCCTTGCAGCGGCACGGCGCCGATTTCCGGGAAACTCGCGTAGCCGTCAGTGCCGACGGTGATCTCGCGGCTCATGCCGGTGGCCGGGTGATTCAGCGCGCTTTTCAGGTTTTGCTCATTGGTCAGCGGGCTGATGATCTGCACGGTCAATTGATTGCGATTGGGCTGGAACAGCTGTTTGCGCTGATAGGCACGCTGGATTTCTTCGCGTGCCTGATCACTGGTCAGCCCGGCGATTTTCACCGAAGTGTTGGCGCCCGGCAGTTCGATGCTGCCATCCGGCAGCACCAGTTGATTGCCGTTGAGCTGGCTGGCGGCGGTGAAGTTCAGGCCGATCTGGTCACCCGACTGCACGCGGTAAGCGTCCGAGCCACTGGTGCTGATATGGAAGATTACGTCGAGCACATCCTGCGGGCGCAGGGTCTGCTCGATCTTCGGCATATCCGTCGCTTGGGCGTTGGCCGGCGCGGCAGTGAGGATATTCACCGGCATGTTTTGCGTTTCAGAATTGCTGGAGCAACCTGCGAGCGGCAGCAACAGCAGGACAAGCATTTTGGCGTTCATGGCGTCATCCTTCGCGGTTGCTTACAGGTTTTTGTAAAGCCATTTGGGCATGTAGTACTTGCGCCGGTTGAACACGCTGCCGACCACTTTCGCGCCAGCCTGCGTCAGCCGTTGCACGGCGGCCTGAGCGACTTCCCAGCGGGTGTCTTCAGCGCGAACCACGAACACCACGCCATCGACCTGAGTGCTGATCACCAGCGTGTCGGCGGCGGAATACACCGCGTCGCCGTCGATCACCACGAAGCGATACTGGCTGCCCAGTTGATCAAGCAACGGGCTCAGACGCTCGGCGGTCAGGTGCTCCATGGTGCGGATCGGCCGGCCATTCGGCAGTACGTGGAACGGCAGGCTTGAGACCTGCACCACGCAGTCCTGTAACAGTGGCGGGTTGTCCGGGTTGAACAGCAAGTCACGCAGGCCGCGCTCTTTGCTCAGGTTCAGCTGCTGCGTCAGATTGCTCGCCGACTGGCTGGCGTCGACCAGCAGCACCTGGCCGCTGCTCATTTGCGCCAACTGGCTGGCCAGCGCCAACGCACTGGTGGTGGTGCCGGCGCCCGGGTTGGCGGCGGTCAGAAACAGGATCCGCAGATCAAGATCCAGCACGGTCGAGGTCAGGTTCGATTCGCTGGGGTTGGCAATGCTCAGGCTTTTGTTGGTTGAACCGTCCATTAGCTTGCTCCGTGGCCGCTGAATACTTTGAAGGGGGTTTTCAACAGAATCTTCAGATCAAGCAAAAGGCTCTGCTCGGCGATGTAGCTGAGGTCCAACTCAACGCGCTGGTCGAAGTCGATGTTGCTGCGCCCGGAGATCTGCCAGAGGCCGGTCATTCCGGGATAAATCGCCAGACGGGCGAGGTGACTGTCCTTGTAGCGATAGGCGTTGAACGAGGTCGGACGCGGGCCGACCAGGCGCATGTCGCCGGTCACTACATTGATCAGGTTGGGCAGTTCATCGAGGCTGGTGCGCCGCAGAAAACCGCCGATACCGGTGATGCGTGGATCCTGATCAATCTTGAAGTCGATGGCGTCGGCACCGTGCTTGTTCAGGTGGCGCAGCGACTCTTTCAATTCTTCGGCGTTGGCGACCATGGTGCGGAATTTGTACATGCCGAACTTGCGACCGCGATAACCGGTGCGTTTCTGCACGAACATCACCGGGCCTTTGCTGGAGTACTTGATGGCCAGCGCCAGCCCGAGCAGCAGCGGCGAAATCAGCAGCAGAATCATCAGCGCACCGAGGCAAGCGACCACGCGGTTGGTGCGCGACAGTTGCCATGGGCGACCGCCGTCACGGCCGGTGAACCAGCCACGGCCCTGACGGTGAATCGCTGCATCGAGGCGCATTCGTTGTTCCGGATCCATGCGTTTATCACGCTGCAGTTGTTGGATCGGTACACCTTTTTCATGTCCAGTCATAAAGTCCTCCGCTGATGTTCAGCCGCGAGCGGCGCGTGGGCGATAGGCAGTCGGGTAGTAATCGCGAAACCATGCGATGAAGCGTCCAAGTCCTTCGTCCAGCTCTATGCGTGGCTGGAACCCGGTGGCCTGGGCCAGATCGCTGGCGTCGGCACAGGTGTTGAGCACGTCGCCCGGTTGTAGCGGCAGCAGCTCGACAATGGCGTTCTGGCCGAGGTGTTTTTCCATCAGCGCCAGATAGGTTTTCAGCTCGACCGGGTGTTGCCCGCCGATGTTGAACAGCCGCCACGGCGCCATGCTGCTGGCCGGGTCAGGCTGCTCGCGATCCCACAGCGGTTGCGCTTGTGGTGGGCGATCGGTGAGACGGGCAATGCTTTCGATGATGTCGTCGATGTAGGTGAAGTCGCGTTGATGCTCGCCGTAATTGAACAGCTTCAGCGGCTCGCCTTCGCTGATTGCCCGGGCGAACTGGATCGGCGACATGTCTGGCCGGCCCCAAGGGCCGTACACGGTGAAAAAGCGCAGGCCGGTACAGGGTATGCCGAATAGATGGCTGTAGCTGTGCGCCATCAGTTCATTGGCTTTTTTAGTGGCGGCGTACAGCGACAGCGGATGATTGACGCCGTCCTTCACGGAATAGGGCGTGTGCTGGTTGGCGCCGTACACCGAACTCGACGAGGCGTAGATCAAGTGCTCGACCGGGTGATGCCGGCAGCTCTCCAGAATGTTGAGGAAACCATTGAGGTTGCTGTCCAGATACGCCCGTGGATTTTCCAGCGAATAACGCACCCCGGCCTGCGCCGCGAGGTGAATCACCACTTGCGGGCGTTCACGGACAAACAGCGCGTCGACGGCCGCGGCATCGGCCAGGTCAACCGTCGCGAGCTGGAAATCGCCGACCTGCTCACGCACCCATTGCACGCGGTCGTGCTTGAGTTGCGGGTCGTAGTAGCTGTTGAAATTATCCAGGCCGACCACCGAGTGGCCGTCGCGCATCAGCCGCAATACGCAATGAGCGCCAATGAAACCGGCCGCACCGGTGACCAGCACCTTCATGGCCGTGGTCCTTCGGGGGCGATATGGCGCAGGCCGATGCCGCTGTAATGCAGGCCGGCGGCGGCGACGTGTTCCGGGTTGTAGAGGTTGCGGCCATCGATGATGACTTTCGAGCGCAGCTTTTCGGCGAGCAATTCGAAATCGACCACGCGGAAGTTTTTCCACTCGGTGCAGATCACCAATGCATCGGCGTCTTCAAGGGTGTCGTCGCGGGTGGCGCACAGGTGCAAATCGTTGCGGTAGCCGTAGATGCGTCGGCATTCGGACATCGCTTCCGGGTCGTAAGCCTGCACGCTGGCGCCTTCGGCCCACAGTGCATCCATCAGATAACGGCTCGGGGCTTCGCGCATGTCATCGGTGTTCGGTTTGAACGCCAGGCCCCAGATCGCGATGGACTTGCCAGCCAGGCCTTGCGGAAATTGCGCTTTGAGTTTGCTGAACAGGATGTGCCGCTGCAGGTCGTTGACGTCGGTGACGCTGCGCAGCAATTTCAGCGGCATGCCGTTGTGTTCGGCGGTGTGCAGCAGGGCGCGCAGATCCTTGGGAAAGCACGAACCACCGAAGCCGCAGCCCGGATAGATAAAGTGGTAACCGATGCGCGGATCAGAACCGATGCCTTTGCGCACGGCTTCGATATCGGCACCCAGCAGTTCGGTGAGATTGGCCAGCTCGTTCATGAAGCTGATACGCGTGGCGAGCATCGCGTTGGCGGCGTACTTGGTCAGCTCGGCGCTGCGGTTGTCCATGAACATCAATTTTTCGTGGTTGCGGCAGAACGGCGCGTACAACTCGCTCATCTGCTCGCGGGCCGCTTCGTCGCGGGTACCGACGATGATCCGGTCAGGGCGCATGCAGTCGGCGAGGGCGCTGCCTTCCTTGAGGAATTCGGGGTTGGAGACCACGCGCACGTTCAGCTCGGATTTGCCGCGACGCAGCAGTTCACTGTTGGCTGCGGCGAGCACCTGATCCGCCGTGCCGACCGGCACCGTCGATTTGATGATCAGCGTGCGATCAGCCTCCATGAACGAGGCGATTTGCCGGGCGACGTTGAGCACGTGGCTCAGGTCAGCAGAGCCATCCTCATCGGCCGGCGTGCCCACGGCGATGAAGATCAGCTCGGCGTGCTCCACCGCATCACTGGCCTGAGTACTGAACAATAAGCGCCCGGCTTTAATGTTTTCTTCCAGGGTGCTGGATAAACCCGGTTCACTAATCGGAGGAACTGCTTGTTGCAGTTGCTTGATTTTATTCGGATCAATATCCACGCATAAAACGCGGTGTCCAACATCGGCAAGTGCTGCTGCTTGTATCAGGCCAACATAGCCCGTACCAAATACGCTCACGTCCATATTGGCGTGCCTCGTAAGACGGTGGAAAGAGTTCGAAATGAGACTGTCAAAAGGGGTATAGCGCAGGGTGAGAAAAGCGTGTCAGCAAAATGACATGTTGCACCTGTATAACAGGCCCATTTTTGGGGGCGAATGGCCATCAAGTGCTTGCTATTGCTGGAATTGTCCCGTTCTTGACGCTTTTTTCACAATTCCATTAATGCGATAAACGGTCGCAGGCCGCGAAATTAGAGGCTTGCAGCAACTGGAGTGTGTCAGATTTGAGTCAACGTTTTTTTGACGCTTTATTGAAAAGTCAGCCATTTCTTGCGCTTTGATGGCCGGGTGCTAGTGTCAGTTTTTGACCGACAAAACCTTGACCCTTTGCCGTTTCGCGCGTCCGGAAAAACCATGTTTCGATACCTGAAAGAACTGCTTTTAATTATTTATCTGCTGCTTTATTGCGAATATTACATTGAGCGGTTAAATGCTATCGGCCTTGGTTTTCCTGTACTTCTTTTTGGCGCGATGTTTTTGGCGCTTACTTTCGCGTTATATCTAACGGCCTATATACGCCAGACACTCATACGACATCTATTCGCATTGGCAATGTTTGCCTCGGCGGTGTTTTTTGATGTCTATACCCGCGTCACCGCGGATTACCTGAACTACAGCAGTTTCGTCTCGCTGGTCTATTCCGGTGGCTTCATTCAGGAGGCGGCCTACCAGTACCGCGACGCGATCCTGCACGGGGTGCTCAGTGGTCTGTTGCTGCTATTCGGCATCGGTCTCAAACCTCGGCATGCGCTGGTGGTGCCGAACGCCTTGCGCGTGGCCGCGCCGATTGGTGGGGTTTTGCTGCTCAGTACCGTGCTGTTTTTACGCGCGGGCGAGGGCGCCCGTGGCTTGCCGATCATGTACACGCCGCTGGCCTATCTGAACCTGTTTGCCTATGAGGCGCTGCACAACACCGTCGGCCCGCGTGAACCAGTGACGCTGGCGCGCGCCTCGCAACCGGTCGGCCATGACATCGTGCTGATCATCGACGAAAGCATCTCCGGCAATTATCTGGACATCAACGCGCCGTTCGGCGTGCACAGCAACCTCAAGCAGGCGCACGCTGGCGTCGATATTTTCAATTACGGCTACGCGGCGTCCATCGCCAATTGCAGCGCCGACACCAACGTCACCCTGCGCTACGGCGGCACCCGCGCCGATTACATGCGCATCAACAGCACGCTGCCGTCGATCTGGCAGTACGCGAAAAAGGCCGGGCTGCGCACGGTGTACATCGATGCCCAGCGCACCAGCGGCAATCTGCAGAACCTGATGACCGACACCGAGAAAAAGGATATCGACGAATTTGTGCAATTCGACAAGACCAGCGTGCGCGACCGCGACATGGCGGCAGCGGCGAAGCTGATCGAGCTGCTCAACGACGACAAAGCGGAGTTGGTGGTGATCAACAAGGTCGGCGCGCATTTCCCGGTGCACGACAAATACCCCGATGCATTCATGGCGTACCGCCCGACGTTGCCGCGCGGTCAGTTCACCGAGGTGGCGGATACTGGTGAGCGCACCGGTTTCAATGGCCAGCCCGATGATTGGGTGCTGTACCGCAATGCCTACAAGAACACGGTGCTGTGGAACGTCGGCGAGTTTTTTGCGCGGGTGTTTGCGCAGGCCAATCTGAACAATGCGTTGCTGATTTATACGTCTGATCATGGCCAGGATTTGCATGAACGCGGCAATCCCGGGTTGAACACCCATTGCGGCGGCGATCCGGTGGAGGAGGAGGGCTTGGTGCCGTTGGTGGTGATTCAGGGCAGCGATCTGAAAACGCTGGATTGGTCGGCGCAGTTGGCGGTGAACAAGGATCGCTCCAGCCACTACAACATTTTCCCGACGCTGTTGCAGTTGATGGGCTATGACCTTGCAGGGGTTGAGGCGGTGTATGGCAAACCGCTGAGCGTGGCGACGGGCGATGAGTTTACGTTTAACTACCGGTTTAATGCGCGGCTGGGGGCGAAGCCGGAGTGGAAGCATATTGATCTGGGCAGCATTGTCACGCCGACGCAGGCGCCGGCGAGTGTGGCGGCGGGGCAGTGAGTTTTGGGTTGGATGGGCGGGCCCTTTCGCGAGCAAGCCCGCTCCCACAGGTTGATCGCATTGCAAAATGTGGGAGCGGGCTTGCTCGCGAAGACGGTGTGGCTGTCACTGCCAATATTGAGTGTGGTACCGAGCCCGATAAACCCCCGGCGCACACCCCAACCATCTCAAACACGCGCGGTTGAAACTCTGCACATCGCTATAACCCAACCGATCCGACACCTCGACCAACTCCAGCTCTCCGGCCTGCAATAAATCCTCAGCCCGATAGCGCCGATACTCATCCAGCAATTCGGAAAAACTCCAGCCCAACGCCTTCAAGCGTCGCGCCGCCGTGCGCTCGATCAAATGCTGCGCCGCACAAAACTGCTTCCAGTCCGCCGCTGCGAGATCCTCGATCAGGTAATCGCTGAGCTGCTCCAGCAACGTCGATTCGCTGTTACGCCGCGTTTGCTCCAGCAACTCCACCAGCGTCTGTTCCAGCCCCTGATTGCCCGGCGTCAGTAGGCCCGCACGTTCCAGATGACTTTACCGCTGGCGTCCTTGACCTGACCTCAGACACGCGGTGATCAGGCAGGCCAACAGGCCGCGGGGGCTCAAAGTGAAACGTTGCATGGCGTCTCCGGTTTTTATCGTTATGGGTGAACCAGTTTCAGAGGGTAGGGCGGCGCTCTGGCGCGGCGGTGATCGTCAACGGACAAAAACCATTCAGTGCCGCTATCCTTGGCGCAGGTTCATTGATCAGGTTTTGCCATGCTTGAGGTTCGCAACGTCTTCAAAAGCTACGCCACCCCCCAGGGTTCCTTGCCGGTGCTGCAAGGCGTCGACCTGACGCTGGAGGCTGGCAGCAGCCTCGCGCTGATGGGCGAATCGGGCAGTGGCAAAAGCACTTTGCTGCACCTGGTGGCCGGTCTGGACAAGGTCGATCGCGGCAGCATCCGCAGCGGCGAGCATCGGCTGGAGGAGATGAACGAGGCGCAACTGGCGAACTGGCGGCGTACGGAAATCGGTCTGGTGTTCCAGCAGTTCAACCTGATCGGCAGTTTGCGCGTTGAGGACAATCTGGCGTTTCAAGCGCGACTCGCCGGGCGCCACGAGCCGCGCTGGCAGGCGCATCTGGTGCAGCGCTTAGGCCTTGGCGATCTGCTCAAACGCTATCCGGAACAGCTTTCCGGTGGCCAGCAACAGCGCGTCGCGTTGGGCCGGGCGCTGGCGTCGCAGCCAAAATTGCTGCTGGCCGATGAACCGACCGGCAGCCTCGACGAAGCGACCAGCGATGAAGTGCTACGGCTGTTGCTCGAATTACTTAATGACACGCCGACCACTTTGTTGATGGTTACTCACAGTCAGCGGGTCGCGGCGCAATTGGCGCAGCGCGTGGTGTTGTCCAAAGGTCGGCTGACGTGATGGTTTTTCGCCAGACCCTGCGCCCACTGCTCAGCCATTGGCGGCGCCATCCGGTGCAGTTTTTCAGTGTGCTGACCGGGTTGTGGCTGGCGACCAGTTTGCTGACCGGCGTCGAAGCGCTGAACAGTCAGGCCCGCGACAGCTACGCCCGCGCCAGTCGGATGATCGGCGGCGAACCGCAAGCCAGCCTGAGCACCCCAAGCGGCGCAACGTTCACCCAGCAATGGTTTGTTGATCTGCGTCGACAGGGTTGGCCGGTGTCGCCGCTGTTGCAGGGCCGTTTGATGCTCAAGGATCACGAAAATCAGCGGCTGCAATTGATGGGCATCGAGCCGGTGTCGCTGCCGACGGACTCGGCGGTGGCCGGGCAGGCCATGCCGATCGAGCGTATCGTCGAGTTCTTCACACCGCCCGGCAGCACATGGATTTCCCCGGATACCCTGCAGGCCTTGAACCTCGCAGAGGGCGCCACGCCGCAGACGGTTAACGGCCTGGCATTGCCGCCGCTGCGGGTGCAAAAGGACATGGCACCCGGTGTGTTGCTGGTCGACATCGGTATCGCGCAAACCCTGCTCGAACAGCCGGGGCAACTGTCACGGCTGTTGCTGCCCAAGGACTTTCACGCCGAGTTGCCGGCCTCGTTCACAGGTCAGTTGCAGCTGAAAAGCAGCGGCGAGGAAAACAATCTGGCGCGGCTGACCGAGAGCTTTCATCTCAACCTGGATGCCTTGGGATTCCTCTCGTTTCTGGTTGGCTTGTTCATCGTCCACGCGGCGATTGGCCTCGCATTGGAGCAGCGTCGAGGCCTGCTGCGTACGTTGCGCGCCTGTGGTGTCAGCGCGCGAATGTTAATCCTCTGCCTGATCGTTGAGTTGGGCATGCTGGCGCTGATCGGCGGAGTGTGCGGCGTGATCAGCGGCTACTGGCTGGCCAGTATATTGCTGCCGGATGTCGCCGCCAGTCTGCGCGGTTTGTACGGCGCGGAAGTGGCGGGGCAGTTGCGTCTGAGCCCTTGGTGGTGGTTCAGCGGCATCGGTTTGAGCCTGTTCGGCGCCTTGCTCGCTGGCGGCAACAGCCTGCTGCGCGCGGCACGATTGCCACTGTTGGCCGTGGCCGATCCGCAAGCCTGGCATCAGCAATATGCGCGCTGGTTGCGTCGGCAAGGTTGGCTGGCGGCAGTGCTGCTTGCGATTGCACTGGCTGCGTTGATCTGGGGTGACAGCCTGGCGAGTGGCTTTGTGTTGATGGCCGGGCTGCTGCTCGGCGCCGCGCTGGCGTTGCCGGTGTTGCTCAGCGCGATACTCAATCAATTGCTCGGGCGCAGTCGTTCGGTGCTCGGTCAGTGGTTTCTCGCCGACTGCCGGCAGCAATTGCCGGCGCTGAGTCTGGCGCTGATGGCGTTGCTGTTGGCCCTAGCCGCCAACATCGGCGCCGGCAGCATGACCTCGGGTTTTCGCCAGACCTTCAACGATTGGCTCGAACAACGTCTGAGCGCCGAGCTCTATATAAATCCGAGCAATCCGGCGCAGTCCCGCGAAATGTACAGCTGGCTGCGGCAACAGCCGAACGTCGCAGCGGTGCTGCCCAACTGGCAGGTGTCGGTGACGCTGCAAGGCTGGCCGGCGGATGTTTTTGGCGTGATCGATCACCCGCATTATCGCGAGCACTGGCCGTTGCTCGATTCCAGCGGCAGCGATCCGTGGGGCCACTTGGCGACGGACGATGCGGTGATGCTCAGCGAACAACTCGCCCGCCGCCTGAAACTGCAGGCCGGCCAGCACCTGACGATCCCCACGCCCAACGGCCCATGGTCGCCGCGCATCGTCGGCATCTACGCCGATTACGGCAATCCGAAAGGGCACCTGCTGGTCAACGTCAATCACCTATTGCGCGGCTGGCCGCAACTGACGCCGAACCGCTTTAACCTGCGTATCGAGCCGAAAAATATTCCAACATTGTTGAGCGCGTTGCAGACGCGGTTTCAGCTGGATGACAGCCGCATCGTCGATCAGGCGCGGCTCAAGGGCTGGTCGGTTCAAGTGTTCGAACGCACCTTCGCGGCGACGGCGGCGCTGAACAGTCTGACCCTCGCGGTCGCTGGCGTGGCGCTGTTTATCAGCCTGCTGACCCAGAGTCAGAGTCGCCTCGGTCAACTTGCGCCGCTGTGGGCGCTGGGCGTGACGCGCAAACAGTTGATGCTGCTCAACCTCGGTCAAACCTGGCTGCTGGCGGTGCTGACGCTGGTGTTGGCGTTGCCGTTGGGGATCGCGCTGGCGTGGTGCCTGGACGCGGTGATCAACGTGCAGGCGTTTGGCTGGCGCCTGCCGTTGCGGGTGTTCCCGTGGCAACTGCTGCAACTGATGGGGTTGGCGTTGCTGGCGACATTATTGGCTTCGGCATGGCCGCTGTATTCGCTGTACCGCACGCAACCGGCGGATTTGTTGAGGACGTTTGCCCATGAGGATTAACCGCGTGGTGCTGATGCTCGCGCTGCTGCTTGGCGGTTGCGATCAACCGGCGCCTGAGCAGAAGGGCTTTGCCGGGATGGGCGATAAAGCCGAGGCGTACACGGCGGTGGTGCCGGGGCGGGTGTTCAGTTTTCCGGCGGATCACGGCGCGCATGATGGATTTCGCATCGAGTGGTGGTACGTCACCGCCAATCTCAAGGATCAGCAGGGCAACGAGTTTGGCGTGCAATGGACGTTGTTTCGCAGCGCCCTCAAACCCGTGCCGGAGCAGTCGGGGTGGAGCAATCAGGTGATTTGGCTGGGGCATGCGGCGGTGACGTCGGCGTCTGCACATCACGCCGCCGAACGTTATGCGCGCGGTGGCGTGGGCCAGGCCGGCGTTCGCGTAGCGCCGTTTGAGGCATGGATCGATGATTGGCGGTTTAGCAGTCAGGCTGCCGATCCCTTGAGGGATCTACAGCTCAGCGCTCGCGACAAAGACTTCGCCTATCAACTGCACCTCACCGCCAATCGGCCATTGGTGTTGCAGGGTGAGAAGGGCTTCAGCCGCAAATCCGCAGAAGGGCAGGCGTCGTATTACTACAGTCAGCCGTTTTTTCAGGCCAACGGTACGTTGCAGATCGATGGGCAGACCTACACCGTCAGCGGCCAGGCGTGGCTGGATCGCGAGTGGAGCAGCCAACCGCTGAGCGCCAACCAGACGGGCTGGGACTGGCTTTCGTTGCATCTGGACAGTGGTGAAAAGGTCATGCTCTTTCGCACCCGCCAGAAGGATGGCGCGCCATACCTGACCGGCACCTGGATCGCCGCCGACGGCCAGACGCAAACCCTGAGCGGCGATCAAATCACCCTCACACCGCAAGACACCGCCAACGTCGCCGGGCGCAAAATGCCGATCCGCTGGGTGATCAGCATCCCCGACAAACACCTCGACATCCAGATCAACGCGCTCAACCCCAAAGCGTGGATGAACCTGCGCATCCCCTACTGGGAAGGCCCGGTGAACATCACGGGCAGTCACCCGGGCCAGGGCTACCTGGAAATGACCGGCTACTAATTATCCAAACACCACAAACCCCTGTAGGAGCTGCCGAAGGCTGCGATCTTTTGATCTTGCTGGTTAAACGATCAAAAGATCGCAGCCTCCGGCAGCTCCTACACGGATCGGTTTGAACTCGCGTTGCTGTGGTGTCCTCTACAGAGAAACCTGTCGAGGATTGATCATGAGCGACGACCTGCAACCCCCAGACCTCACCACCTGGCAGCGTCTGTTCGACGATGAAACCTACTGGCAGCAATGCCCCGACGCTCACTACCTGGATCTGCAACGCATCGCCGACGACCTGCTCGGCCAAGGCGCCATCGACCTGGAGCAATGGCAGATCCTCCGTGCCAAAGCCGCTGACCTGCACAAGGATTCGCCCGCCATCAACGTCGCCCGCGAACTCGACGACCCCGAAGCCTGAGGACACCCACCATGAAACCCATCACCCCCAGCGAACACCCCGACGAACCGCGTCCCGCCGGCGAAACCGAGCGCGACAACGACGCCCTGCGCCCCACTGATCCCAAGCAGCGCCAAAGCCACGGCAAAGGCACCCCCAGCGGCGAATCCACCGCACAAGACACCGCAAAACAATCTCAAACCAAGCCCTGAACAGCGTCTATGCTCAATCGGACATCCGTCGCCAAAAACGTTTTGGCGACGGTGGCTGCCATTCATCACAGGGAAAGTATTGCTTATGAAGCTCCACGCACTGGCCAAAGCCATCACCCTCGCAACCGTACTGTCCGCCACCAGCTTCGGAGCATTTGCCGCCGATATTCCGCTGTCCGCCACCATCGAAGCGGATCAGGTCACCACCAAAGTCGTCTCCGTCGATCCCGCCAACCATCAGGTTGTGCTCGAAGGCGCAGAAGGCCGTCAGGTTCACGTACAACTCACCGACAAGGCGAAAAACCTCGCCAACCTCAAGGTCGGTGATCTGGTCAAAGTCCAAGTCCAGCGTTCTGTCGCCGCTTACCTGGATACCGATGTGGATAAAGGTCTGCCTGGCACGACCGAACGTACCGGCGAACTGCGCAAGGCGCCGGGCACTGATAACCCGGGTGGCGAAGCATTCCGTCAGGTTCAGGTACAACTGAAAATCACCAAAATTGATTTGAAGAAGAATCAGGTAACCCTGGAAAACCCGTCGGGCCAATCGAAAACACTCGACGTGAAAAAGCCTGAGATTCAGGCGAAATTGAAAGATTTGAAAGTAGGGCAGAGCGTCATCGTCACTTACACCGATATATTAAAAGTGACCAGTCAGCATGAAAGCTGAGTATTAACTCTACAGAATGATTGTTCTTGTACAGCTTTGTGTATGAGAACAATCATATAAAAGATTCTGTAGGAAGTTTGCCGGTAAATATCCGAGTGACAGAGTTTTTAACTTTCCAGTACATAAATTTCACAATTCTTCATGACGACATAAGCGCCAACTTCAATTAAAATCCCTTCCGTTCGCCCAGTGTCAGGGCTCTTTACCGGTGCATGGATTGCCAGGCCATAACACTGGGCGAACACTTTAAACGAAGCGTATGTATACAAAATTCGGCAACAAAAAAGGGCGACTGAATAGTCGCCCTTTTTTTGTATTTTTAAATTATGCCGACGCTTGCATCCCGGCCTTGCCTCGCTGCTGTTCAAGACGCTTGATCGACGCCTCGTACATTTTCGTACGACGATGATCCTTGCCGTAGGTGCCTGCGGCCGCGACCGTGCCTGACTGGATGTGATCCAGATAGCTGAAGATCTTGCGTGGCGACAGAAACTTGATGCCATAGCCCAAGCTCACCATGCGATCCTGCAGCGTATATCCAGGCACCCGATCATCCATGCAAAAGTGCAAACCATGAGACTTGGCCAGACGAGCATTCCACAATGTGCAGAAACTCTTCAGATGAGTTTCCCGATACGGCTTCGGCTCTTTGGTTTTCAAACCCAACTGAGTTTTAGCGCGACGGACATAATGCTTGCAGAAACGCGAAGTTAATCGCCATGTCTCTCTGAGCATTCCGCGATTGATTTGCTCGACACAACCAACGGCAGCCATATCCGGATTATTCGCGCACTCGCGCATCATCATCGCAAACACGTCCTTGTCATATACAAAGGTGTCGGTGTGCAACAGAAACAGATAATCGTTTTCAACCCTGTCCAGCACCAGATCCAGCGCCTTGCCATGCGCGATATGACCCTGCTCACCTTTTACAGAAGGGCGCTCGATCAAATTGATCCAGTCGAGCGTACGCAGATAATCGAGGCTAGCGTCTGCGGAATCGTTGTCCACCACCCACACCGGAATGCGCTGCTCCTGAGCGTGCTCACGCAGCAGCTCAAGGCACATTTTGGTCAAGTCCGGCGTCTTGTAATTCACCAGCACAACGCTGAAATTCGCCTGCTGCTGGGCTGGAAAATCTAAGGCTTTCATATCAGAAGGTCTCATCCGCGACTCATGGGCGACAGTGGTTCATGGGGCGGGATGGTAACGATGGAACCTTAGGTGAACCTTAATTTTGGGGTTAAGGAAGGGGGCAGGGTGTGTCGGGTGAGACCGGTGAAGCCGCGATGCACAACGTGAGGGAAGCGGTAAGATCTACGAATTGAACAACCCGATCCACTGGATGACTATCCATACACCGATAGTGATAGCTGGGTGATCTAGCTTAAAAATATGCATAATCTTTTCAAGTTGTAGGCAACAGGAACTCAAGGTTTCCAGAATTCAACTCCTTCCATGTGACGCTCTATGTCATCCATGCCATCCTCTCCAAGTGTGGGATCAAAATTTTCGCTAATGACCTTTCTTACCTTGGCAAAGCGTTGAGTGATCTTTTCGTCGTCAATGAACGCAGCTGTGGCTATTTGGTATTCTTCTATTGGTTTTTCGCAATAGTAGATTCCATTTTGCAGAAAAATTAAGATGAATTCTATGTTCCTTAGAACTTCTAAGGCGCCGTTCCTTTAAGTATTGGTCTTTTGTTTTGTTTTAATATTATTTCTGCGGATAGATTACATGGATAGAAGGGTACGGGGTTGTCTTCGTTCTGTAGGAAATAAATCCGTCTTGTTTTGTGTGCTAATGGATTACTGAGTCACTGTTTATCTGTTTTTGCTAGTATATTTTTTAATGCTTCATCGAGATCAATCCAGCTTCTCGCAGTTTCGCTGTGAGTGGGTGACCCCCAATTTTGATTTGAGATAAGCGAAATTATAAAGGCTCCGTTTTTATCGTATTCTAGATACCACCCAATGTCTATTATCTGCTCTTGTGGTAGAGATGCTTGTAAAAGATCTCTCTTAATTCGTCTGTGGTGAGTGATATGTCGGATCCGCTGAGGTCGGACAAGTTATCTAGAGTTATTGCTCCGCCAAGATTGATTGTCTCCTTAATGTCCATGCTTTATTTTCCTCTGGATAGATTATGGGCGGGCAGTTAGGAGGTCTGAGAAGCGAGAGCTGCCCAGGGTTAGGCGGCAATTAAGAACAATCTATTTTTTTTAGTATTTGCACGTTTAATATATTGTTGCCTGTCTGTCGAGTAGTCGCAAGTACACGGGGCGTGGATAATTTGGGGTGGAAGATTTCTTTAAGAGAATATTTATTTACTCCTCGGTCTCATTGTTTGAGGCTTCGTTGGTAATGTTGCTGGCACCGCAATCGTCTCTGGTTTCAAGAAAAACATGTGGGTTGTTAAAGTTAATTCAATAAAGACAAACTTCGAATCTTTCGGGAAACGGTATTAGCGTTCACTAGGGTCTCCATCTTCGGAATTCAAGTGATAAACAGCATGTGTGACAGCCCATTTTCATAGGAGTCGACATGAGAAGAGAGTTTTGTGAGACTTTTGTAAAAAATTCGCTTCTAATTTCCGCCGTATTTTCTAGGAGTTAGTCTTTCGTTGGCAATGATATTTTTAAAGTGGGTAATCACATCGCCAAGGAGGTGTGAATAACTCCGGATTGATTTGTAATCTCTCGAGTAATGCCTCGATTTCCTGTTCGGTGTCAAAGGTCTTTATTTCAAATACGGTAATATCTCTGTCGTCAATACCATCGTTGTCTTTAATGATTTCAATGGGGTTTGTAAATATGATTAGTCCGTATCTGAAATTTTTTGAGTTGTGAATAAATTCATAATATTGGTGCGGGTCTTCAGAGAATTTGTATTTGTAAATGGCATATATTGAAGCCCATTTTTTAAGTCGAGGGTCTTCTGATTTAAGTTCTTGTACTATGTTGTCGTAGCTCGTTCCATCTAGTCCATACCATACGTTGCGAGGTATTTTTTTCGGTTCTGTCATTTTTTAACCATCTAAATGGTATAGATGTTCTATGGTTGGACTGCCTGCAAAGTCTCGGTCTATTTAATGGTTCATTAAAAATTGAGTAATTTGTATCTTGAAATTTTGTGATGTTCGCATAGCTTTGCTTTAAATCTGCTGTTTGTGTTCGGAAATGAAAGAGTTCGCGTGATCAAATTGCTCCGGAAATTCCTTGAGAGTGTTATCGTCTGGTGCATTTTTGTTACTTTAATCCAAATCTCTTCAAGCCTAAGGCTTTTATAAATTATAGTGTTTGGATCGACTTCGTTGCTTTAGATTTTAATATGACGGATCTTATTTATCAGTGTTGGTTGACTGGTGGAGCTTTACTGATGTCGGGAGTTGCGCCGGAGTCTTCCAAAGAATAAGTTTCGCCCCGTTTCTTGTTGCTCTATTTATGGTTTTTATATGTTTGTTGGGTGGAGTGAAATGTCTTGTGAAATGATATCCACAAATGCAGGAAGCACTTGGTTTTTGTTTTCAATCGAAATTAGCAATATTGAATCACCAATTTTCAATACGCCGCCCCCATCGTCCTCAATAGCTATCAGTTCAGCTGTGATGTAGGTTTTGCCTGAGTTAAATAATATTGAAGGTGCATTTTTTTTTGAAAGAGTTAAGTTTTCTCCCCAAAAAAAGTCATCATCTATATTGAGTTCTACATCGTATTTTTGATTCTCTTTTGGGGGCGTCCCCATGAATTTCGATATGCCGCCCCCATAAGGTGTTGAGTACTCAACAAGGATTTCGTCAGGGTCGTGTTTGATTATGCTTGTTATTGTGATGTACATTTATTTTGTTCCTAGCGGGACTCGTATTACTGTGTTGTCGACATTCATTACATTGTTAATGAGGTCGAGTGTCCATTTCTCTTCGTGGTAATGATGTTTGTTCGGTTTGCTATTCATTTCATGCGCACCATACCGGATACTTCTCTTGCCGTCTGCAGATACAATCCTATCGTTGTCTGGTAACCCAGTCCTTGGGTGGATGTTTGTATACGGCCCTTCACCTAGGAAGTCTTCCCACCGTTTCACAGCATCTTGTGGTTTTACCGGTTTGCTTCCATAAACTTCGTTGTGATAACCCTGTCCGACAGGTGGTGGTTCAGGGGGGGTAGAAGGGCCTGCATCTTTGACAGTACTTTGTGAACTAACCCCGGGTTTCGCCCCCAAGGGTAACTTTTTATCGGCATCTGGACAGTTATTGCTTAAACCTAATGGATCCACCCACCCCGTAGGGTTAGGCACGTACTGGTAGCTATTCAACCCACCCGCAAGCTTGATCGGATCCGGCGTCAGAAACCGTCCAGTCCCCGGATTGTAGTAGCGGTGGCGGTTGTAATGTAACCCTGTCTCCGCATCGAAATACTGACCCTGGAACCGCAACGGGTTATCGATTTCGCTAACGTCCAACGCGGCGAGGTTGCCGTAGGCTCGGTACTTCGCCGACCACATGATCTCGCCGCTGTAATCGGTGAGTTCCTGCGGTGTGCCAAGGTGATCGAGTTGATAGTAAAAAGGCGTGGCCTTGCGCGGGCCTTCGCCGTCGAGCATAGCCAGCGGGCGGAAGGTGCCCGGTTCGTAGATGTAGCTGCGGTAGCGGTTCTCAGCGCTCTCGGCGATCAGGCGTTCGCCTTGCCACAAAAACTCAGTGGTATGACCGTCGACGGTTTTTTCTATACGTCGACCGAAGGCATCGTACTTGTAGGCTGCGATGCGGCCGCCCGGCAGGCTCGCGCCGATCAAGCGGTGCTGGCAGTCGTAACGGTATTCGGTGACGAGTTTCTGTCCTGTGCCACGTCGCTCGCGACTTAGATTGCCATACGCGTCGTACTCGTAATGCCGATCACCCTGCATCAGCAGGCGATTGCCTTTGACGTTGGCCAGGTTGGCCGTACCTTCATTGCTCTGGCCAAGCAGGTTACCTGCCGGGTCATGGGCAAAGCTTTCTGGTGTGGCACCGCGCACGCTGATCAGTCGGTCAAGCGGGTCGTAGTGGTAGCTGCGGTTTCCTTTGCGGCTGTCATCGATGCCGGCGAGGTTGCCGTTGGCGTCGTAGTTATAACGACGCTGGAACAGGTTTTTGTCTCTTTGACCAACACTATGTGCTTGCAGACGACCTTGTTCATCGTACTGGTATTGGCTGAGCAGCAGACCTTGCTGGCGCTGTTGTTCGCGACCGGCGCTGAATTGGTGAGCGGTCAGGCGTGAGCCATTGAGATCGATGGTGCTGATTTGCCCACCGGGCTGGTGACGGTAATCCAGTTTGCTGCCGTCAGGGAGGCGGCAGTGTTTGAGCTGGCCGACGCTGTCGTACTCGTAGCGCAGGGTACCCCAGCCTTGGTGTTCTTCGATGAGGCGGTCTTGCAGGTCGTATTTGTAGGCGAGTGGCCAATGGCCGTCATCGACGCTTACGAGTCGACCGAGGGCGTCGTAGCTGTAGTGAACTTCCTCGCCATCGGCCAGGGTTTTGACCTGCAGTCGTCCGGCGGCATCGCGTTGGTATTCGGTGACCAGTTCGCTGCCATCGTCACCGAACTCGGTTTTCTTCAGCAGTTGGCCATTGAGATCGTACTCGTAAGCCGTACGACGACCATCGAAGCCGGTTTCTTGCTGGATCAGGCCATTGGCGTAATAGTCGAGGTGGTAATGCTCGCCGCGCTCGTTTTCGATTTCAGTCAGCAGCAGGCGCGAGTTGTCATAGCGATAGCGCAGTTGGCTACCGTCGGGATTGATGCGCCGGCTGACCAGATGCAGATTATCAGCGTACTCGTAACGGGTGATGCGCCCGAGTTCATCGCGTTCAGCGGTGACATTGCCATAAGCGTTATAGGTGAAAGCCCGAGTTGCACCACCTGGTAGCGTCAGCTGTGCGAGTCGGTTAGCGGCGTCCCACTGATATTGGGTGATGGCGCCGGACTCTTCCTGCCGGGTGATCTGTCGACCCAGCGCGTCGTAACGGTACTTGCGTTGGCCGCCATCGGGGAGTCGCTCTTCCAGCAATTGTCCGAGGTTGTTCCAGCCAAGTTGGTGACGGCTGCCGTCCGGATGGCGAATCTCCAGCAGGCGGCCCTGACCGTCATAGCTGTAGAGCGTGGCATTTCCGTCGGGATCGATTTGCTGCGTGATATCGCCCTGACGGTTGCGCTGGTATTTCCAACTGGCTTTGCCGCGCTGTACGTCGCTGACGAAACCGTTGATGTATTCGTAGGTAGTGGCTTCGTCTTCCGGCGGGATGATGGCGGTCATCAAGCCGTTGTCGTCGTAGCGGTATTCGGTGACCGCGCCCAGCGGATCTTTTTCCGCGATCAACTGGCCTTTGTCGTTGTAAGCCTTGAGGTGTTCGGCACCGTCCGGGTCGATCTTGCTGATCAGTCGCGCCTGATCGTCGTGGGTATAGACTTCTTCGCTGCCATCGGCGTTGGTGACGGTCACGCTGCCTTTGTCATCCCAGGCGTAATGCGCTTCCATTTGCGAAAAGTTGGCCCAGTGACGGATGCAACGAGACAGCTTGCCTTCGTTTTCCCACTCCCAGTAAAACGCCGCGCCGCCCGCCAGTTGTCGTTCGAGAATGACGTGCTGTTCGTTGTAGCGATAGTGTTCGGCTTCACCAGCCGCGTTCTTCGCCTCGATCAGACGTTGCTGGGCGTCATAACTGTAGGTAACCAGCGTCTGAACAGTGTTCCAGGCATCCTCGAGAGTATCCGCAGGCAGAAACTGCTGATAGTCGACCGCGATGATGTGTTTGCGGTCGTAGCGCAGTAGCAGTGCGCGGCCGGCACCGTTGTCGAGACGCTTGATGCGACCGTGGATGTCGCGTGTAACGTGCAGGCGATTGCCATAGCTGTCGCTGATGGCGATCAGAGTTGCGCCTTTGTTGTTGTAACGGAAGTGGTAGAACGATGGACGTTTGCCAGCTTGTGCGAGAACCAGCTCCGAAGGGTCGTCACCGAGAAAAATGGCAGCTTTTGAAAGGCTGTTGGTGATTGCCGGACGTTGCTCATTTGGAAGCGGGAAGGGCGTAGAGCGGTTTTCGTGGTCGATCCAGATAACTTCATCGCCATTGATTTCGATGCGATGAGCGAGGGCGTGGCTCCAGCCATAGCCCAGACCGCAATCAATTTCCACAGCGCTGGTTCTGTAAAGGCGCGTCCACTCGAACGGCAGAAGGCCGTCGAGTTGACCATCGGTCAACGTTAACAACTCCTCGCCGGTGACCATCGAAACCGGGCATCCGTTGGTGCAGGTATCGGCGGCCGGCTCTGCGCTCCTGTCGGCCGGAGTCGTTGCTTGTTTCGACGCATCGTCAGCGATTTTTCCATCAGCAAGTTTTGCGTTTTTCTTCCCATCAAAACGCAACTCGGAAATACCGTTTCTCACCTTGGCCGTCACACCACGTGCTGCTACAGCGGTGTATTTCGCGACGTATTCCATAAAGCCATTGATGATCTTGAACAGCGACTTGACGAAACCGATTACGGCGTTGAGAACGAGCTCACCGTATTTCTTCAGTCGGGCGGCGAGGTAGATCAGTCCTGTGCCTTCCGCTGCAACCGTCAGCACCACGCCGATCACGATGTCGATGGCGATACCAACGACAATGGCCGTGGTCATTTTCGCCACATCGCCGGCCATCTTCATCGGCGGCAAGCCTGCCAGCCAGATGACGGCGCTGCGCACCAGCAAGAACAGCGCAGCTTCGTCACTGGCCAGCAACATGGCTTTTTTCATGATGTCAGGCGTGCTTTTGGCAACCTTGATCAGTTCATCGGCGCCGGTGCCTAGGTCTTTCGCGAACTTCTTTGGATCTTGCAGGATGTCGAGAACCTGGTTGATGCCATCCCACACACCCTTGATAGCCTCCCAGCCCCCTTCAAGAATGCCGTTGCCGATTGCCATCGCCGTGCCAGAGGTGGAGAGGTTCGACCATTGCGGTTTGAAACCGGCCCACTCTTTACGCAGGAAACCTTCAAGATCTGCGGTGACGCCACTGTAAGAACTGAAAAGGGTATCGATCTGCGCAGGTGTGACTTCATTGTGAACCCGGATCATGTAGAACTTGCCGGGAATACCGTCATTCCAGGCGGCTTTGCCTTCCGCGTCGAGTTTGACTTTGCTGACGGCTCCGCCTTCCACGGCGACGATTTCGACTTCGATATCGCCCAGTGGGATGTCGTACACGGACTCGAATTTGCTCTCGATCAGCAGTGGCCCCTTCAACGGACACTGAGCCACGTTCGAGGTGAAATCACCGTCGGTCATGCTCACCGCTGTACTGGTGTTGCCAACCTTGATCAGTCGCTCCATGCCCAGTAAGGATGGGAGATCGGCTGCTCGGCTGCCCTTGTCGGCGACTTGTGCGTACCAGGTTTTGGTTTGTTCCTGATACAGCTTCAGACTGTCCTTGAAGGTGTTCAGTTGGTTGTCAACAAAGGCAACGCGATCCATCAGCCTTGCTCCAGAATCAGGTGGTTTAACAGTGCTTCTTTAAGGTTTTTTGGCGCATCCGGGCGGCGCACGAAACGGGCGACTTTCAGTTTCAGATTGCTCTCGGGCCATGCGGCGTAAATGTCCGGGCGGTCTTGCTCCAGCCACTGCATCAGGTTGCCGATCAGCGTTGCGGGACTTTCCTTGGCCAAGCCATCCAGCAAACTCTTCGGCACCTCCCACCAAGGCCAATCCTTCACCTTCGGCACCCCCCGCGTGCCAACCTCCAGCGCTTGCCCATTAATCAAATACTGCTCAAACATCGGCATCACTTCCGCAGCTTTCTCCCCCAGCCCATGCAGGATCGGGTAGATATGCCGCCCATCCCAGAACCGGAAAAACACCTCCGTCCCATCGGGCATTTTCACCTGCGTCAGGCTGCGTAGATGCTCGAACACTTCGTTCGGCTCCGAACGCGATACCGCCAGCCAACCCCAATCGAGAGCATCGGTATCAGCGATCCACGACAGGAATTCCGAATTAGGCTTGAGCTCGGTGACGTAGGGCATCACCGGTTGCCAGGTGGAGTAGGTCGTGCCGCCCCAGATGGGGATGAGTTGGGCGGTGGGTTCGGTCAGGTAGAGGTTTTTCAGGGCGTCGGCATCGCTCGCCGCGCTGATCACCAAATACAGTCGCTCACCAGTTTGCAGCGGCTGTTGTGCCAGCCAGTCCTTGGGTGTCAGTCGATCAGATGGCACAGGCACCTGCCTTGCATTTTTCGCACTCTTCGCAGAATGGCGCGTTGCGTTTGAGGGTGTTGATTTGCGCCGGGGTCAGGACTTGGCCGGCCTTGTCGGCATCGGCCTGTTTGAGGATGCCGGGCATCAGCGGGGCGGCGCCGGTTCCGGTGCCGGGGCTGCCGCCGGAGTTCATGTTGATCACCGGGCCGCTCATGGTCACGCCGCCGGCGTCGATTTTGATGAAGCTGCCGCCGCCGATGAGGGTCAGTTCGGCGCCGGCTTCGAGCACGACTTTCATGCCGCTGCTGAGGTGGATTTCCTGGCCGGCGTCGATGAATTGGCCGGTGCCGATTTTGATGTGCTGGTTGACGCCCACGGTGAGGTGGTCGTTGGCGCGCGCTTCGACTTTGCGGTCGGCGTAGACGGTGTGGTGTTCTTCGGCTTTGAATTCGCTGTAGCTGTTTTGCTCGACGGTGTCGTGGCGTTCGTTGCCGACGCGGATTTTCTGGTCGTGCTCGATGTTCTCGTCCCAGTCGCGCTGGGCGTGCAGGAAGATCTGTTCCTGACCTTTTTTGTCTTCGATGCGCAGTTCGTTGTAGCCGCCACCGCCCATAGAACTGAGTGTCTTGAACGTGCTGCGGGTTTTGTTCGCCGGCAGCTCATACGGGACGGTGTTTTCCTTGTGGTACAGGCAGCCGCTGATCAGCGGTTGATCGGGGTCGCCTTCAAGGAAGGTGACCAGCACTTCCATGCCGATGCGCGGGATGGCGATGCCACCGTATTGCGCGCCTGCCCAAGCGCTGGAGACACGCAGCCAGCAGCTGGTTTTGTCGTCGGCCAGGCCTTCGCGATCCCAGTGGAATTGCACTTTGACGCGGCCGTATTCGTCGCAGTGGATCTCTTCACCTTTGGGCCCAGTGACCACGGCGCTCTGACTGCCGAGGATGCGCGGTTTCGGGTGGTTCAGCGGCGGGCGGTTCGGCACGTCCCACGGGGTGGCCTGAAAGCGGTTGCGGTAACCCTGATGGAAATCGTCTTTCAGCGCGGTGGTGTCACTGGTGACCGATTCTTCCAGCACCTGCGGCTGCTTGCCTTCGTGGAGGACTTCGGTGAGCAGCCAGAGGTCATTCCATTTGGCTTTCGGGTGTTGCGTCAGCGCGAGAAAGTGGCCGCTGACCAGCAATGGCTGATCGCTTTTGCCTTCGGCGAGCTGGAAGTCGCTGCGATGGCGTTCGAGGGCGCGTTTGGCCAGGTGTTTGCCGCGCTCGCGGTCAATGAAACGGCCTGGGTAGTCGTAGTCTTCGAGGTCGGGCAGGGCGTCGCCACGGTTTTCGCTTTCGAGGGTGAGGCGCGGTTTTTCGAAGTCGTAATCGCGGCGGGTGGTGCGGCTGGTGCGAGTTTCCAGGCGCAGGTCGAAGCGTTTGATTACCGGATCGCTGGCGACCATGCCGGAGTCTTGCTGATAGGCCACGGGCGCGAGTTTCGGGAATATCGTCTGGTCATCGCCGAACAGCAGTTTGTGGCCCATGGCGCTGTGCTGGAAGTGGTAGTGAATGCCTTCTTCTTCGCACAGGCGCTGGATGAAATGCAGATCCGATTCATCGTATTGCACGCAGTAAATGCGCTCGGGATAAATCGAACCGGTCTTGAATTCGTAGGCGTTGCCTTGGATACCGTGCTCTTCAAGCACCATGCCGATGATTTTCGGCACTGTAAGGTTCTGGAAGATGCGCTGGTTGACGCGGTGCGCGAGGTACGCGAGTTGCGGGCGCAGGGTCACGGAGTAGCGAGTCAGGCGTTTGCCGGAATCGCCTTGCGCGGCGCGGTAGATCTGGCCGTGAATGCCGCTGCCGTCGGGCGACAGTTGCAGAAAGGCCGGTTTGTGCAGCAGGGTTTCGAGATCCAGCGACGGCTGCTCACTGACCAGCTCCACCTCGAAGACAAAAGGCTGGCTGATGGCTTCCCGGCCTTGCAGGGTAAACACCTGAAAGTCAGCGGAAAGACCTTCGATGGTCAGGGCAAAGTGGGTTTCATTGGCCGGCGCGAACATCCCTTGTTCCTCGTGCTGTCACAAAAATCTGGAGTTGCGAAAACAACATCGACCAGCAGAGCTGGCCGATGCTTGTAACAATCAGCCGTAATTAAACGACTGGAGCACGCCAGTCATCGGAACCCGAAGTACCGGATACTTCGTGGGTCCAGGTGATTTTGCGGTAGGTGAACTGCACTTCTTCCAGGTGGGTGAAGTGCGAGTTGCCTGGATCCTGGCAGTTGTGCATTTTGTTGTTGATGGCGACGATGATCGCGTCTTCCAGTTTGGTGGTGTAGTAGTGCTCTTGGGTACCTTGAGCAGAAGTACGGAACCACTGGATAACGATTTCGCTCATGCGCTCGCCGGAGGTCAGAGCAGCTTGCAGCAGAGGCGAAGCCTTGTCGTAGACCTTGGTGATCACAACTGGCTTGTGAACGCGCTGACCGGTTGGCTGACCGGATTGTGGGTCACGCGGGATGATCACGTCGTGGCTGAAAGCCTGAACCATAACCTGGTCTTCGTGGCCTTCCTGGTAGGTGTTGCCAACGGAGTCGGCGGTGAAGGCGCCGGCAGTGATCAGGCCTTGTTTTTCGCCGGTAACCGACATGTACGCTGGTGTTGCCATGGGGTGCTCTCCTTGCGGAATAAAGTTTAGGTGCCCGGAGGCGAAAACGCCCGGTGGGTGCCTGACAGTTATCAAGGAGCGTGCCAACAGGTTTCAGAGCCAGTGAAACCGGGGAGTTCGCTAATGCGCAGAGCTGAATTCAGGATGACTTACGGTGATTCATGGCGAATGTGCGCAAGAAGTTGCGCAGTGGTGCGCAACTTCTTGCGCACTCGCCTGAAGCCCTTGTCGCCTCTGGTGTGTAGCGGGATTGATGGCCGCGGATCATCAACAAGTGCGCAACTTCTTGCGCATCAAGGCCTGATGCCATCACCCGCTCATTTGAAACGATCCTGCGTTACTGAGGGTCAATCACTCACACCCGCAGACCTGCGTCTGAAAATTCCTCAAACCGAGTGAGACCGAACGACATGAAAATTCTGATGGTTCTGACCTCCCACGATCAATTGGGCGACACCGGCAAGAAAACCGGCTTCTGGCTGGAGGAGTTCGCTGCCCCGTATTACGTGTTCAAGGATGCCGGCGCGCAGCTGACACTGGCCTCGCCCAAGGGCGGTCAGCCGCCGCTGGATCCCAAGAGCGACGAGCCGGACGCGCAGACTGAAGCGACCGGGCGCTTTCGCAAGGATTCTGCGGCGCAGTCGGCGTTGGCTTCGACGGTGAAACTGGATTCTGTGAAAGCGGCGGATTTCGATGCGGTGTTTTACCCGGGCGGTCATGGGCCGCTGTGGGATTTGGCCGAGGATCGTCATTCCATCGCGTTGATCGAGGCGTTTTATAACGCGGGCAAACCGGTGGCGGCGGTGTGTCATGCGCCGGGCGTGTTGCGTCATGCCAAGGGGCCTGACGGTAAACCGCTGGTCAAGGGTAAGCAGGTGACCGGGTTTACCAACAGTGAGGAAGAGGCGGTGCAGTTGACGAATGTGGTGCCGTTTTTGGTTGAAGATGAGTTGAAGGCCAAGGGCGGGATTTTTTCGAAAGGGCCGGATTGGTCGGTTTATACCCGTGAGGATGGGTTGTTGCTAACGGGACAGAATCCGGCTTCTTCGGAAGAGACGGCGTTTGCGCTGCTTTCGAGATTGCGCTGAGTTTTTTTTAAGATCAAAAGATCGCAGCCTTCGGCAGCTCCTACAGGGGGAGTGCGCAGCAAAATGTAGGAGCTGCCGCAGGCTGCGATCTTTTCAGCGGTTACCCGAAAGCGCGGCCAGGCTCTCATCAATTGAGCGCTTTTGGGTTTCGGCATATAAGCCCAACTCGTCGATGGTCGAGCGGCCCAGTGCTTGTTCGAACGCTTGTCGGTTGGAATGCTCGCCATAGTGCGTTTGCGCGGCATCGCCAAGGTTCGACTGAAAAATCCCCGCAGCGCTAACCGGCAGGAAATCTTCGTACACCAGCGGTTCTGCTTTCACGTAGCCATCGCGCAGTAATTGCTCCAGTGACGCGTCGCCAAGTCCTCCCGCCGCAAGTCCCTTTTCCGTAGCGAAATAGCGAAAATACGCCAGCCCTTGTTCGCGCATGCCCTCGACGCTGTCAGGAAATTCGCCAAAGTGCTGAGTCATCAGCGCGTTGTAGCGTGCGGCGTTGGCTTCGTTGGGGAAGTCCCCCAGTTCATCGCGAGCAGCATTCAACAGTAAGTCATACAGGGCGCGCCCCTTGGGTGTGAGTGCTGCACCGCGCTGTTCGATTTCGCCGAATCGCGCGCTGTGGCTGCCTTGGGTTTCGTCTTGGTCGGTGAAGGCGATTGGCTCATCCAGCGCTTTGAAACTGGTCTGGCGCAGCAGGATCGGGCACTGCCTGCGCGGCGGGCCTTCGATCACGGCTTTCGGGGTGATGCCATGGGCGGGCATTTGCTCTTGCACCCGGTCGATGTCCAGCGTGCGCGGGGTCAGATGGTTGATGTGCGGGCCTTTGAAGGCAACCACGTCGGCAATCAATCGATGTTGGGCGCTGAGCGTCTGGTACTGCGCGGCGGTAACCGTTGCGCTGTGATGCCAGCGAAAAGTTTCCAGTGCCTGTAGGACGAATTCCTGCGCTTCGTTTTCCGTCAGTCCGCCAGTCGTTTCTGCCTGGGAAATCAGACGCAACGCTGTAGGCGTAAAGATCGAACGCTTGGCCAGCACGGATTCAGCGAAGGTGCGCAGCTCGGGATCGTTGATCAATTCCAGTCGCAGCAACGACGTGAAGACCCTGAACGGGCTGACTTGCAGCGAATCCTCATGCACCGCGCGAAACGCGGTGGAATGCACCGGCACACCCGCCGGCGTCAGATCGTAATAACCCACCGGTTGCATGCCCATTACCGCAAACAGGCGGGCGAGGGTGGCCAGCTCCGTCGCGGTGCCGACGCGGATTGCGCCGTGACGTTCCATGTCCAGCCGTTCGATTTCGCCGGTGCTTTCAAGTTGCCGGGCAATTTGCGTGTCCCGGTCAAGAACGCTGCGGTTGGTCTGTTCGACCAGCTCCATCAGCGCGCCGTACAGCGGCACCTCTTCGCGGTACATGTCGGACATCGCTTTGGAGAAGCGTTGGCGGATCAGGTCGGGGCTGACGAAAGGCTGCACGGTCATGAAAAAATTCCTGCCACGGTCACGTATTGGGTTGATGAAAAGATCGCAGCCTTCGCCTACGTCGGCAAACGAAGAATCCTACGAACTTCATTCTGCCAACGACTGATCCACCAGTTCGATCCAGTGCATGACTGGCGTGCGGCCGGCGCTGGCCAAGTGGCTTTGGCAGCCAATGTTTGAGGTGACGATCAGCTCAGGACGGCCGCTCTCCAGCGCATTGAGGCGGTTGTCGCGCAGTTGCCGGGCCAGCACCGGTTGGGTCAATGAGTAAGCCCCTGCTGAACCGCAGCACAAATGGCCATCGGGGACAGCGGTGAGGTTGAAACCGATGCGGGACAAGACTGCTTCCACGGTGCCGCCGAGTTTCAACGCGTGCTGCAAGGTGCACGGGCAATGCACGGCGATGCGTCGTTCGCTGGCGGCGCACACTTGCTCCAGTGGTTCTCGGGTGAGGATCTGCACCAGATCCAAAGTCATTTCGCTGACGCGCTGCGCTTTCGCCGCGTATACCGGATCGTCCGCGAGCAAATGCCCGTAATCCTTGATGAACGCGCCGCAGCCGCTGGCCGTTTGCACAATTGCTTCGGCGCCGTTTTGCAGATGTGGCCACCACGCGTCGATGTTCTGTCGGGCGCGGTCGAGGCCTTTGGCTTGGGCGTCGAGGTGATAATCCAGCGCACCGCAACAACCGGCCTCGGCCACCGGCGTGACGCTGATGCCCAAGCGATCCAGCACCCGCGCCGTCGCGTCGTTGGTGTTCGGCGACAAACCCGGTTGCACGCAGCCTTCGAGCAACAACACACGGCGAGCATGCCGAGGGGCAGGGCGCGAACCGTTGACCAACAGACGCTGCGGCAGTTTGCTCTCAAGCAAGCGCGGCAGCAGCGGGCGAAACGTTGTGCCCACCCGCAGCAGTCCTTTAAACAGTCGCGGATTCGGCGCCAATGCACGCAGACCTTCGCGCAATAGACGTTGAGCGGCCGGGCGCGGCACCGCGTGGTCGACCACCGCGCGACCGATGTCGAGCAAGTTGTGATAGTCGACGCCGGACGGGCAGGTGGTTTCGCAGTTGCGGCACGACAGGCAGCGATCCAGATGCAATTGTGTCTGCGCGGTCGCCGGCGCGCCCTCGAGCACCTGCTTGATCAGGTAGATGCGCCCGCGCGGGCCGTCGAGTTCGTCGCCGAGCAATTGATAGGTCGGGCACGTCGCGTTACAGAAACCGCAATGCACACAGGTGCGCAGGATTTTTTCCGCCTCGGCGGCGCGGGGCAACTGTCGCGATTGTTCGCTGAGGGTGGTTTGCATGGCTAGAACTCCGCGTACATCCGCCCGGGATTGAACAGCCCTTGCGGGTCGAGTTGCGCTTTGAGTTGTCGGTGATAGCGCAGCAATGTCGCGGGCAAAGGCTGAAACGGTGATTCGCTGGCACCATGGGTGAAGCAGGTCGCATGGCCACCGAGTGACTGGGCGAGGGCATGAATGTCGGCGCTGGAGGATTTCAGCCAGCGTTGCGCGCCGGCCCAGTCGATCAGTTGCTCGCCGGGCAAGTCCAGCGGCCCGAGATTGTTTGGCAGCGACAGGCGCCACAGCGGCTGGCCTTCGTCGAAAAAGCTCAGGCGCTGTTCATTTAAATTCCGCCAGAACACGGAGTCCAACGCCTCGCCACCGAGGCGTTGATGTGCCGCCGTCACCGAGCCTTCGCCGCCCTCAAGACGCAGATAAAGGCTTTCGCCATCGTGACACGCGGCGCTGATCGGCAACGGTTGCTGGCCCCACTCGGCCAGTTTGGCCAGTGCCCGTGCACAGTCGATATCGAGGCGAATGCTCAGGCATTGGCGGGGTTTGGGCAGGACTTTCAGCGAGACCTCGGTGAGCACACCGAGGCAGCCGAAACTGCCGGCCATCAGCCGCGACAGGTCATATCCGGCAACGTTTTTCATCACTTCACCGCCGAAACGCAAATGCTGACCGAGGCCGGTGATAACGCGCGTGCCAAGCACGAAATCCCGCACAGACCCCGACCACGGTCGCCGAGGCCCGGACAATCCTGTCGCGATCATTCCGCCGACCGTGGCGCTGTCGGCGAACGAGGGCGGTTCGCATGGCAACATTTGCTCGTGTTCATCCAGAACAGCCAGCAGTTCGGATAACGGCGTGCCGGCGCGCGCAGTGATCACCAGTTCGGTGGGATCGTAAGCCACGATGCCGCGATGCGCGCGGGTGTCGAGCACTTCACCGGCCACCTCGCGACCGAGAAACGCCTTGCTGTTGCCACCCTGGATTTTCAGCGGTGTGGCATTGGCCCGCGCTTCGTTGACCTGATCGAGCAAGGCGTCGACGTCAGCCATCAGAAACGCTCCAGTTCGGGGAAGGGCAGTTGCCCGGCATGAATGTGCATCGCACCGAATTCGGCGCAGCGGTGCAGAGTCGGAATGTTTTTGCCGGGGTTGAGCAGGCCTTTCGGGTCGAACGCGGCTTTTACCGCGTGAAACAGGCGCAGTTCTTCGCTGTTGAATTGCGCGCACATCTGATTGATTTTCTCGCGACCGACGCCGTGTTCGCCGGTGATGCTGCCGCCGACCTGCACGCACAGTTCGAGGATCTTTCCGCCCAAGGCTTCGGCGCGATGCAGTTCGCCGGGTTGGTTGGCGTCGAACAGGATCAGCGGGTGCATGTTGCCATCGCCGGCATGGAACACGTTGGCCACGCGCAAGCCGTATTCTTCGCCGAGGCGGGCGATGCCTTGCAAAACGCCGGGCAATTCGCGGCGCGGGATGGTGCCGTCCATGCAGTAATAATCGGGTGACAGCCGACCGATGGCCGGGAAGGCATTTTTGCGGCCGGCCCAGAAACGCACGCGCTCAGCCTCGTCGCGGGCCTGGCGCACTTCGGTGGCGCCGGCCAGATTCATGACCTCGCGCACTCGTTGGCAATCGTCGTGGACGTCGGCTTCGACGCCGTCGAGTTCACACAGCAGAATCGCCTCGGCATCCACCGGGTAACCGGCGTGGATAAAGTCTTCAGCGGCGCGAATGGCGAGGTTGTCCATCATTTCCAGGCCGCCAGGAATGATCCCCGCCGCGATGATTTCAGCGACCGCACGACCAGCCTTTTCCACCGAATCGAAACTGGCCAGCAGCACTTTCGCCACTTGTGGTTTGGGCAGCAGTTTGACCGTGACTTCGGTAATGATCCCGAGCAAACCTTCGGAGCCGGTGAACAGCGCGAGCAGGTCGAAACCTGGCGAGTCGAGGGCGTCGGAGCCGAGGGTCAGGCGTTCGCCTTCGATGGTCAGCACTTCGATTTTCAGCAGGTTGTGCACGGTCAGGCCGTATTTGAGGCAATGCACGCCGCCAGCGTTTTCAGCGACGTTGCCGCCGATGGAACAGGCGATTTGCGAGGATGGATCCGGCGCGTAATACAAACCGAACGGCGCGGCGGCCTGGGAAATCGCCAGATTGCGCACCCCGGGTTGAACCCGCGCGGTACGGGCGGCGGGGTCGATGTGCAGGATGTTGTTGAAGCGTGCCATCACCAGCAGCAGGCCTTTTTCCAGCGGCAAGGCGCCACCGGATAAGCCGGTGCCGGCGCCGCGAGCGACCACCGGGACGTTGTTTTGGTGGCAGAGTTTGAGCAGGGTTTGCACTTGCTCGATTCGCCGGGGCAGGGCGACCAGCATCGGCGTGGTGCGGTAGGCGGAGAGGCCGTCGCATTCGTAGGGTTTGAGTTCTTCTTCGCGCCACAAAATGTCGAGATCGGGGATGGCTTGTTGCAGGGTTTTCAACAGTTGGACTTTATTAACGTCCGGCAGCGCACCGTCGAGGCGTTCGTCATAAAGAATGTTCATCTCATCCCCAGCTCCTTGGATGAACACTTACCCCTGTGGCGAGGGGATTTATCCCCGTTGGGTCGCGCAGCGGCCCCAATCCTGAGAGTCCGGTGTGTCTGATACCCCTCAATGGAAGAGCTGGGGCCGCTTCGCAGCCCAACGGGGATAAATCCCCTCGCCACAGGAATAGGTTGATTACATTCATGCGCGTTGATTACCCAAAAACTCCCGATACAACCGCGCGGTATTCGACGGCTGCTCAACCATCGGCATGTGCCCGACGTTATCCCACACGTCCACGCGCAAATTGGCGATGCCCTTGCTCCAGACCGGCACGCTGCTGACGTCGATCAAGCGATCCTTGCGTCCCCAGAGCAGCAGCGCCGGGCATTTGATGTCAGCGAGTTTCGGCTCCATCGGCGGGCTGGCGCGGAAGTCGCGGAAGATTTCTTCGAGGTCATCGCGATTTTGTTCGTAGCGCTGAGCGATCGCGTCGAGCACCAGTTTCGGCACCCACGGCGGCGATTCCATGGTCATCGCGTAGAAGATTTTGAACTCTTCGCGGGAATTGATCAGAAACGGGTTATGCCCGCGCGCCAGATGCCGTTCCATGTCGCTGGCCTGCGGTGCCGTGACGCCGGCCGGGTCAATCAACGCCACCGAGGCGATGCGATCCGGGTACGTCGCCGCCAGCCACGCCGCAATGTAGCCGCCCATCGAGTTGCCGATCACATGGACTTTCTCCACGCCGCAGACGTCGAGCAACTGAATCATGCGTTTGGCTTGCAGCGGAATGTCATAACCGCCGCCAGCCTTGAAGCCGGTTTCGCCATGGCCGGCCAGATCCGGAATGATCACTCGATACTGCCGGACAAAATGCCGGGCGAAGCGCAGCCACAAATTCTTGTCGGCGCTGTAGCCGTGCAACATCAGAATCGCGCTGGACGCTTCATAAGGCCCGCCCTGCCAGGTCGACACCGTCATCTCGGCGATCGGCACTTCGATTTTGTGCAACTTGTACAACTTGGCCTCGATGGCCATGTTCAGGTCGTACAACCAATGGCCGACCGCCGGGTAACTCAACCAGCTCCAGGCCACGAATACTGCGAGGGCGACAAACAGCAAAAGCATCGACGTCTTCCTTTTACGTGTTCAGGACAGAATGTGGTCGGCCGGTTTCAGCGCCCGGGTCAACCGGTAATAGCTGAAACTGAAGCCGGGAAACATCGCGATCACATGACCGCTCTTGCTTTGATACCAACTGTGGCAACCGCCGGACTTCCAGACCGTGCGCTCCATCTCCCGATGGATCATCTCAGTGTAGGTACGTTCCGCTTCGGGGCGCACTTCGATGCTGCGCAAACCTTTGGTTTTGAGCGTTCTTATGCAGTCGATGATGTAGTTCATCTGCGATTCGATGATGAACAGCGCCGATGTATGGCCAATGCCAGTGTTCGGCCCGGTGACGATAAACAGGTTGGGAAAGTCCGGCAGGCTGGTGCCGAGGTACGCGCGGGGATATTCGGCCCAGACATCTCTGAGTTGCACATCGTTTTTGCCGCTGACGGGGTAGGAAATAACGCCGTCGGTGGCGTCGTAACCGGTCGACCAGACGATCAGATCCACATCGATGTGTTGGCCATCAACCGTGTTGATTCCGCTTTCATTGATTGAGGCGATGCCATGTTCGCGGCTGTGCAGCGTCACGTTGGGGCGGGTTAGCGCCGGGTAATAGGTGCTGGAGACCAACACCCGTTTGCAACCGATGGTGAAGTCGGGCGTGAGTTTTTCGCGCAGCACCGGGTCAGGCACCTGGCGTTTGAGAAACTTGAGAGCTTGCTTCTGCACCAGATGAATCGCTGGTTTCGAGTATTTGAAAGCGATCACGCGGGTTTCGAATTGCCAGTAAATCAGCCATCTCAGCAGCTTGTAGGCGGGTTTGATGCCGAGCAGCCAACGTTGAAGCGGCCCGAAAACGCGATCCGCGCGGGGTAATACCCAGTGCGGCGTGCGCTGGAAAACGTGTAAATGCTCGACCTCCGGAGCAATCGCCGGAATCACCTGCGCCGCGCTTGCACCGCTGCCAATGATGGCGACGCGTTTACCGCGATAGTCGTAGTCGTGATCCCAATTATTTGTATGAAATGTCTTGCCCTGAAAGCGATCCTGCCCCGCAAAGTGTGGGATCACCGGTTGGCTCAGCGGGCCGCTGGCATTGATCAGGAACTGCGCGTAATAAATGCCTTTGGCGCTGGTGTAAACCGTCCAGCGTTTTTCCAGCTCATCCCACTCGACGCGCTCGACATTCGCCTGCAGTTCCACGCGCTCGCGGAGGTTGAATTGGTCGATCACGTGTTCGGTGTAACGCTGTAATTCGGCTTGACCGGCAAACATCTGCGACCAGCGATACGGTGCAAACGACAGGGAATACAGCGGTGACGGCACATCCACCGCTGCGCCGGGGTAGGTGTTCTGGCACCAGGTGCCGCCGAAAAAATCGCGTCGCTCCAGCATGCGAAAATCGTCGATCCCGGCCTTGAGCAAATTGACCGCCGCGCACTGGCCGCCAAAACCGCTGCCGATGATCAACACTTGATAACTGCGCATGGGCCTCCTTCTTATAGTTGTTTTTCCGTTTTGCTCCTTTCATGTATAGCCAAATATTCGGCCTGTAGGAGCTGTCGAGTGAAACGAGGCTGCGATCTTTTGATTGTCAGAGCCAGGATCAAAAGATCGCAGCGTGCCGCAGCTCCTACAGGGAGTGTGTTGTTGCCGTTTTGTGGCCGCTGGCCGGTGATGGCTATTTAACGTTGCCCTGATAGACTCCCAGCACGTCTATTCAATGCTGTGCGCAGGTTCCGTCGAGTCATCGAGGCCCTTATGGGAAACACCGGGGGAAAAGGACTTTCATTGGCCAGGAGGCTTTATACATCGCGCACCATTGGGCTGGCGCTGGGGCTCGTTTGCGTCAGTGTGGCGATGTATCCGCTCGATCCGCCGGCCTGGGTGTGGGCGGTGATGTTGATCAACGGGGCCGTCTGGCCGCATCTGGCGTTTCAATGGGCGCGACGCTCACCCACGCCGTATCACGCCGAACACCGTAATTTATTGATCGACGCCTTTTTCGGCGGCTTTTGGGTCGCGGCGATGCATTTCAATCCGCTGCCCAGCGCCACCACCGTTTCGATGATGGCCATGAACAACGTCGCCATCGGCGGGGTGCGTTTTCTGCTGGCAGGCCTGGCGGCGCAGATTCTCGGGGTTGGCGTTGGTCTTGTGGTGTTTGCCCCGGCATTTGTTGCGGTCACTTCTCCCACACAACTTTACGCCTGCTTGCCGCTGCTTATGCTGTATCCGCTGGCGTTGGGCTGGATCTGTTTCCGTCAGGCCTATACGCTGGGACAGCACAAACGCGAACTGCTGGCCCTGAGCCGCACTGACAGCCTTACCGGGCTGCTCAATCACGGCGCCTGGAAGGATCAACTGGACAGCATGTTTCAACGTTGCAAGCGGCAAACTCAGGGCGCGGCGATTGCCTTGATCGATATCGATCATTTCAAGTCGATCAACGACACCTACGGCCATGTCGCGGGGGACATTGTGTTGCGGCAGTTGAGCAAAATGCTCAAGCAGAACCTGCGCTCCACTGATGTCGCCGGGCGTTATGGCGGTGATGAGTTCTGTGTGATTCTTCCGGACTTGCCGCTGTTCAATGCCGCGCAGGCGATGGAGGCGTTGCGCGAGCGTTTTGCCACGATGGTTTATGAGCAGAATCCGGCGCTGAAGGTCAGTTTGAGTATCGGCCTGGCGGCGTACGACCCCGCGCATGCCGACGCGACCCGTTGGCTCAATGATGCCGATCAGGCGCTGTATGAAGCGAAGGCGGGCGGGCGCAATCGGGTGATCTGCAATTGCGATAGCAAACCGCGACACGAGTTGCTTGATTCGGTCTGATAGCTGCAGCGCATTACCCTTGTGGGAGCGGGCTTGCTCGCGAATGCGGTGGGTCAGACGCTCAAATTGTGCCTGACACGCCGCCTTCGCGAGCAAGCCCGCTCCCACAGTTGACCGCGTTCCAATGTGGGAGCGAGCCTGCTCGCGAAGGCGTCAGCCCGGCCGACACATCATTCCTTGACACTCATGTATTCCTTAGCCCACAGGATGTATTCCTCAGGCTGGGTATAGGTGTGCGTCAATTCGGTCGCGCTCAGATCCGATGCCTGAGTGAAAATCTGCCGCTGTTCGCGCAGGCTGTCGTACGTCGCTTTGATCGCCGCAAAGTACGCGCCATGACCGTCGATGGTCACGCGCACGCCGAGCTCGGCCAGACGCTTGTCGTCGCGCAGCGCCGGGTTGCCGTAGGTGACCAGCATCAGCGGCACGGTCAGGTGTTCGGCGATCTGTTCCAGTTGATCGAAGTCTTGAATGCCAACCATGCAGATGCCGTCAGCGCCCGCCGCTTGGTATTGCTTGGTGCGGCTGATGATTTCCTGGTTTGGCAGGATGCCGGCGTTGGTGCGGGCAATAATGGCCATTTCCGTGTCGACCCGGGCTTCCAGTGCCGCGCGAATCTTGCCGACGCCTTCGGCGACGGTGATCAGGTCGGTGGATTTGCGGCCGAATTGCGCGGGCAGCAAGGTGTCTTCGATGGTCAGGGCGGCGACGCCGGCGCGTTCCAGTTCGACGATGGTGCGCATCACGTTGAGGGCATTGCCGTAGCCGTGGTCGGCGTCGGCGATTACCGGCAACTGTGCGACGCGGCCGATACGGGTGGCCTGTTCGGCGAACTCGCTGAGGGTGATCAGGGCAAAGTCAGGGGCACCGAGCACCTGCAACGAGGCCACGGAACCACCGAGAATCCCCACTTCAAAACCCAGGTCAGCGGCGATACGGGCCGACATCGGGTCGAACACCGATGCTGTGTGGTAGCAAGTGTCGGAGGCCAGCAACTGACGGAAGTTACGGCGCAAATCTTGATGAGAAAGCCTGGACATACGAGTTCCACCAATACAAAGGAATGGAAAGGCTTGAGCAAATGTGTCAACGCCGAAGGTTTAAAAGGCTATCACGCGAATGGGTCAAGGATCATGACGAATTTGTCGGCTGGTCAGGCGGGGAGCCGTTTGCTGAAAGGTATCACCTGTGGGCAGGGGATTTGTCTGTGCTCAGGAAATTTCTGAAGTGAGGAGATTTTTTTGAGGAGTGGAGATTACTGTGGCGAGGGGATTTATCCCCGATCGGCTGCGAAGCAGTCGTAAGACCGGCAAATGCGGTATGTCTGGAAGAATGAGGTGGCTGGTTTTGGGGCCGCTTCGCAGCCCAGCGGGGCGGTGCGACGTTTCGCTAAATCCCCTCGCCACAGGGGTCTCCTGGGTACAGGTGATCTTCATACCCACTCGAAAGCAATGAGGGGTTAAGCAGCCACAGCCTGCTGCTGTTGATTCGGCAGCATCACCGCGCGTACCGAATTGCCCGGTTGCAGCTGCAAACGTTGCGCCGTCAGGCGATCAACCACCAGGCTGCTGCCGACGCGGCGACCCCGGGCGACGGTGATGCGGCAGTTTTCCAGACGACGGTTGTGGATCAGCCACAACGGCGCCTGCTCATCTGGCGTGCCAAGGCTCAAGGTCAGTTCCAGGCTGTCGCGCACGGTGCGGATGTTGCGGATCGGCGCCTCAATCACCGGGCCGCCGTCAAAAATGTCGATGTAACCTTTGTGCGCAAATCCTTCGGCTTGAAGAATCTTCAGTGCCGGCTCGGTCTTCGGGTGCGCCTGACCGATTGCAGCCTGCGCCTGTTCGGTGAGCAGGCAGGTGTACAGCGGCTGACGCGGCATCAGTTCGGCGATGAAGGATTTGTTGCCCAGTCCGGACAAGTGGTCGGCATGGGTGAAATCCATCTGGAAAAAGTGTCGCCCCAGACTGTCCCAGAACGGCGAACAACCCTGCTCATCAGCGCTGCCGCGTAGTTCGGCGATCATCCTTTCGCCAAACAGATGCGGAAACTCGGCGACGAACAGCAAACGCCCCAACGACAACAATCGTCCGTTGCTGCCGGTGCGCTGATCATGGCGCAGGAACAGCGAACACAGCTCCGATTGCCCGGTCAGTTCGTTGTTGAGGAACAGCGTCGGAATCTGCCGCTGAATCCCCAGATCCGGTGCCGAACTCACAGTCAAACCAACGCGATAGTTGTACCAGGGCTCGCGCAAACCGACCGCGCCCGACATCGCGCTGACGCCGATCACCCGCTGGTCATCGTCTTCGAGCACGAACAGATAGTCGGCGTCGGCGCGTTCCACCTGTTCGGCGAACGCACGTTGCGCCCAGCGCACCCGGTGCGCCAGGCGATCTTCGTTGGCCGGCAGGGTGGTAAACCCCGGGCCGGCCTGTTGAACCAGCGTCATTAACGCGGGCAGGTCGCTGACTTTGACCGGGCGGACAATCATGCGGTAACTCCTTTTACGCGCCTGTTCGGGCGGTTCACAGGGCAATCAGCCGGATCGGGCTGCCTTCGCTCACGTGCAATGCGGCACACATGGCCGGGGTGAGGGCCAGCGGTTGCCCCGGCTGATAATCCAGTTCGGCAACAATCGCGCGGTAACCGTGCAGCGCATCATTGCTCAGCAGATAACGGCCACGCGCATCGATCTGAGGTTGCGAATGGACTTGAGCGGTCTGGCTATGGGTGATCGAGCGAATGTTCGCTGTGCGCGCATACAGCGTCGGGCCAGCGTCGAACAGGTCGATGTAGCTGTTGGTTTCGAAGCCTTCGCGCTGAAGAATGTCGAAGGCTTCCTGACCGTCCGGGTGGATGCGACCGATACATTCCTGTGCCGCCAACGGCAGCATCGGCACGTAAATCGGGTATTGCGGCATCAGTTCGGCGAGAAAGCGCCGGCTCTGCAAGCCGCACAGGCGCTCGGCTTCAACGTAGGGTAAGTCGAAAAAATGCTTGCCCAGTGCATCCCAGAATGGCGAGTTGCCGTCCGCATCGCTGTATCCGACGATTTCGGTAATCACTGCCTCGGCAAAACGTTGCGAATGAGCGGCGATAAACAGCAAACGCGCTCGCGAGAGCAATTCAGAAAATGGCGTGCGCTCCAGCGCCGCGTCGATGTGGAAACCGCGCAGCAAGGTGTGATCGTTGAGGTCGTGGCACAGCGACAACGCAGGCACGCCGTGTTCGATGTTCAGCTCGCGCGAGGCACTGGTGAAGTGGCGATTGCGCAGGCTGTAGAACGGTTCATCAAAACCCGCCGTCGAGACAATCTCGGAGCAACCGACGAGGCGCCGGTTATCAATATCTTCGAGCACGAAAAAGTAACTCTCCGGGCCGTGCGCGCTCGCATCGCGATCGAACGACGCACAGGACGCGGCGATTTTCTCGCGCAACCGTTCGCTGTCATCCGGCAGGGAGGTCACGCCCACCAGACTGTCACGGGCCAATTGTTGCAACTGAGGCAGGTCGGTTATCTCGACTGGGCGTAAGACCAGCATGGATGTACTCCTGTATCAAAAGATTCGGCGAATTCGCCGAACCTGACTATCACTGTCGGTTTCCACGCGCGAAATCAGCGGTCGCCTGATTTGTTGTCAGACGCCGCCCTTTTTTATGTCAGCCATTGCTCGGATCGGGCAGTGCGGTGCTGGCGCCGAGCTTGTTGAGAAAGAACAGGTACACCAGCCCCAGCGCGATCCAGATCAGGCCGAGTTTTTGTGCATCGACGCCCATGTTGTACATGATGGCCGCGACGATGATGAAGCCGATCACCGGGCAGATCAGGTGGCGGATAACCTGGCCGGATTTCTGCCGACGCCAGTAGTAGTTGATCACCGTCAGGTGCAGCAGCATGAAACCGCTGAGTGCGCCGAAGTTGACCAGCGAGGTCAAGGTGTCGACCGAGTTGATGAACAGGTAGCAGATCAGCAGCGACAGCACCGCGACGAGATAGATACTCAAGTACGGCGTGTTGTGTTTCGGATGCACCTTGGCCAGCACTTTCGGCAGCTTGCCGTCGCGGGCCATGCCAAACAGCAGACGTGACACAGCGGCTTGCGAGGTGATCGCCACAGCAACGCCCCACGCCAATGCAGTCGCTACGCCGGTGACGGTTGCCAGCCAGCTGCCAGCGGCGATTTCGGCGATTTCATAGAAGGCGGTGTCGGCGGATTTGAAGCCCATGCCGGCTGCCAGATCGGTGGCAATCCAGGTTTGCGCGACGAAAATCACCCCCATCACGATCAGCGTGATCAGTGCGGCTTTGCCGACGCTTTTGCCCGGATCACCTTTGATTTCCTCGGCGAGCGTCGAGATCGCGTCGAAGCCGAGGAACGACAGCACGGCAATCGATACCGCTTGCATCAGCAGGGCGAAGTTGAAGGTTTCCGGGTTGTACAGCGGCGCCAGGGTCAGCTCGCCATTACCGCCACCGTTGTGCAGGGCCGTCCACGCGTAGAACAGGAAAATGCCCAGCACGACCAACTGCGCCAGCAGAAAAATGATGTTCATCCGCGCCGTGAAGGTGATGCCGCGCAGGTTGACGAAAGTCGCGCTGACCAGGAACGCCAGAATGAAGCCGACTTTCGGAATGTCCGGATACAAATGATTGAGCGCCATCGCTGCGTACACATACAGCAGCGGTGGAATCAGTAGATAGTCGAGCAGCATCAGCCAGCCAGCGATGAAGCCGACGTGTTGATTGAGGCCGCGTTGCGCGTAGGAATACACCGAGCCGGCAATCGGAAAAGCCTTGGCCATACTGCCGTAGCTCAGCGCGGTGAACAGCATTGCCACCATGCCAATGATGTACGCCAGCGGCACCATCCCCGGTGCCTCGGCGTTAACGTAGCCGTACACGCCGAACGGGGCGATGGGGATCATGAAGATCATCCCGTACACCACCAGGTCGGTGAGCGTCAGGCTCCGTTTCAACTCTTGCTTGTAGCCGAATTCTTCAATTTCCATGAAGCGCAACTCCTTGTCAGCCAATCGGTCGTTTTAGTTGTTATGTCGGTCCATCGTTTACAGCTTCAGCGGTCTTTCGTTACAGCAATGGCGCGAGGTATCCGGCCCAGCGCGATACGGCTTCGGGGCTGCGCAGCAAATCGTTGCGCACCTCGATCAGCACCGAGTCGAGGCCTCGCGCATCGCCGTGTACGGGCACGGTCATGTCACCCAGTGGATCAATCTTGTACGGCTGATTGCCCGCGACTTTCAGCGGATGTTCGCCAAGGCCATCGAGCAGACGTTGCGCGTACTCCTTTGCTTGACCGAACAGCACGCCAATTTCCAGTGGTCGTGGCTGGCCGTAATACACCGGGGTGAAACTGTGAATCCCCACCACGCGCACCGGTTGACCCTGTGCAACGCGTTCATCGATCAGCGTTTGCAAACGTGTATGAAACGGCTTGAACAGTGTCTGACGCCGGTATTCGCGCGTGGCTTCGTCGAGCTCGCGGTTACCCGGAATCTGATAAATCTCGCTCTGTGCCGGAATGCTGTCCGGCGCATGGCGTGGGCGATTCAGGTCTATCAGCAACCGTGAATAGTTTGCGCTCAACAGCGTTGCGCCCAGTTGTTCCGACAATTGCTCGGCCAGTTGCAGTGCGCCAATGTCCCAGGCGATGTGTTCACGTGCGGCGGCATCGTCCAGGCCTAGATTATTCAGGGCCTCGGGGATGTAGCGGCTGGCGTGCTCGCATACCAGAATCAAAGGATGCGTCGAGTCGGCGCGGCTCAGGTTGTAGACCGGTCGGGTAAACAACCCCAGCTCGGCGGATTCAGTACAGGCGTGCATAGTGCTCACACAGGTCAGCGGGCGAGAGCTGTTCCGTCAGCGCCAGTTCCTCGGTTTTAAGGGCGTGGAATGTGTCGAGCAACGGCTTTGGCAGCCATTCGTTGAAAGCTGCACTGTCGCGCAGGCAGTCCAGTGCCTGGGCCAGCGAGGCGGGCAGGGCGACAATGCCCCTTGCCTTGCGTTGCTCATCGTTGAGTGAATCGGGAATTTCATCGGTGATCGCGTTCAGCGCCAGACGCTGTTCGATGCCCAAACGTCCGGCGATCAACAAGGCGGCCATGGCCAGATGCGGCGAGGCAGTGGCGTCCATGGCGCGGAATTCGAGGTTGAACTGGTGGGCCACGGATTTGCCGCCGAGAGTCACGGTCGGGCAGATGCGCAACGCCGCTTCCCGATTTTGCTGGCCGAGGCAGGCATAGGACGCGCTCCAGTGATGTGGCTGCAAACGCTCATACGAAACCGGCGTTGGCGCGGTGAACGCACACAGCGCTGGCAAGTAGTGCAGGATTCCTGCGGCCCAATGCTGACCGATGCTCGACAGACCGTTGCTGGTGCCCGCGTCGTACAGCATCGGCTGGCCGCCCAGATCGAGCAGGCTGACATGCAGATGCACACCGTTGCACACCGCTTCCGCTGCAGTTTTCGGCGCGAAACTCAGGTCGAGGCCCATTTGCCGGGCGATCTCCCGGGTGATCTCGCGAACGTTCACCGCGCGGTCTGCGGCCGCTACGCCGAGCGTCGGACGGCAGGTGATTTCGTATTGATGCTTGCCGTATTCGGGCAGGAACATTTCCGGCTCGACGCCGCCAGCACGCAGCGCGCTGAGTAACCAGCCACCGAATTCGGCACCTTGACGCTGGGCTTCGAGGGAGAACGCCAAGTGTTCGGCGAAACCGGCATGCAGGTTGAATTCGTGTTCAAACGCGGCGTTAACCTGCAAGCCTAACTCATCGCGATAACGTTCGATTTCATCACGCAGCAGCGTGCGTGGGCAGGCGCCCCACGGGCGACCATCGGTTTCGCGGATATCACCGTGAATGAAGTCCAGCGCTGGCGCATTCGCGTCCGGGCCATTGCTGACGGTGACGCGGCTGCTCAGATCCGGGATCAGCCGCAAGTCGCCATAAGCGCCCCATGGATTGGTCGAGGCGATAACGTCCTGTGGCGTCAACGCACTGTTGGCCGGCACCCAGCCGCAACCCGCCGCTTGATAATGCTCAAGCTCATCGGTGGGAAACGAGCGGCCACGGGTGATGCCGATCAAGTCAGTGGTGACGATGGTGGTCATCGGCAGCGGCGTCAGGCGCGCACTCATGGCTGCATCTCCTGCAACCGGCCGAGTACGGTTTGGGTGTCGGTGATCCAGCAATAACCTTTGATCGCGTTCAGGCAGGCGTTGTGCCGTTCGGCGCTGTAAGTGGCGCAGGCGTCTTCGACCAGCGTGACCAGATAACCGCGATCAGCGGCATCGCGCACGGCCATGTCGACACATTGATCGGTGACGATGCCGGCGATGATCAGGTGACGGGTTTCGAGGTTGCGCAGCACGTAGTCGATGTTGGTCGAGTTGAACACGCCGGACGAAGTTTTCGGCAGGACGATCTCGTTTTCTATCGGCGTCAGGTCCTCGATGATCCGCGCCTGCACGCTGCCTTTGGGCAGGTGCATGTCCGAAAGTTTGTGGTCGAGCGAACGGTCGCGACCATCGGCGGTGAGGCTTTCGATAATAGTGTGCAGCACGTTCTGCCGCGCTTCGCGAAAGGCACTGAGCAAGCGGCGTTGATTGGGCACCACCTGCATATGCGTTCGGGTCAGGAAGTACTCGGCGTCCGGATCGTTGAGGTGCGGATCGAACTGCGGTTCGAGCCAGGCACGCTGCATGTCCACCAACAACAGCGCGGTATGGTCGGTGACAAACGGCAAGTCCCGCGGCGAGCGGTGGGGAAGGCTGAACATCCTTATTTATCCTCCAGCAAGTGGGTGGCGAAGTCGTTGCGCAAGGCGTCGATGCCGTCCAGGCGATCGGCGAGGTTGTCAGTGCGCAGGGTCAGGCAGGCGATCAGCGCCTCGACCTGGGCCAGCGCCGGCACCATGGTGTCGAACGGCGAGGCTGATTCGACCGGGGCGCTGATGATCAAGTCGGCCAGTTCGCGCAGCGGCGAGGCATAAATGTCGGTGAACAGCACCACCCGCGCGTTGTTGGTTTTCGCGGCGGTGGCCACGCGCAGCGCTTGCGTCTGATAGCGGCGATAGTCAAACAGCAGGACGACGTCCTGACGTTGCAGGTCGAACAGCCTGTCGGGCAATTGCGCGTTGTCTTCCAGCGCAAAGCAGCCGGGGCGCAGCAGACGCAAGTGATTGAGCAGATAAGTCGCCATCAGGCTGCTGAAACGGCCGCCAAAGCAATACACCTGATGCCGCGCGTCGAGCAGCCAGTCGGTCAGGATGCGCACGTCTTCGGGTTGGGTCAGCGATTGGGTTTCGACCAGCAATCGATGGCTGTCGGCCAGGTAATGGCTCCAGGCGTCGTCCTTGTTTTGCTGTGCGCGAGGCTGCAACAGCGTGCGCGGTGAGCGCAGGCGATGATCCATGTCGCTGAGAAGGGCGTCCTGAAATTCGGCGTAACTGCCAAACCCGAGTTTTTTTACCAGACGGACGATGGTCGGATCACTGACGCCGGCATGATCGGCCAGACGTGCCATCGGCCCCAGACCATTGCGCGGGTACTGATCGAGCAAGGCGCGGACGACTTTGCGCTCCGACGGCGTAAGATCAAGGCCGGGATCGGTGATCAGGTCTCTGAGAGGGGGCATCCGGGCTCCTGCTGGATGGGTTTGTCGAATTTGTTTCACAATTCGCCAAAACAGTATTTATGTAACTGAGGTTACATGTCTAGCGAATTTTTCGTGGGTTGGCCAAGCTGTGAAACAGCTACGAAACGCCCGTGTAACAGGGTCTACGCGGTGGTCGACTAGGCTTGTAGTCCATTGCCCATTGTTGTGTCAGACATTACCGATATTTGCTGACGCGGATCGTCACCGCCTGAACAGCGAGTTGCCCGCTAAGCCCCTGTTTACGGCACAATTGCCGCCCGCGAAGATTGCATTAGTCCATTTCAGACCCTTCGAGTGAGTGATCCCCTGTGCAAACCACCCGGTTGACTCTGATTTGCCATGCTCGAACCGTCGCACAGAAATTAGCGTGTTTTCCTACAAACGAGCCTGTTGAAAATCCGCTGGCGGCGTCCGACTTGCTGGCTGATAGATATGCCACGACGTCCCGTGTGCTGTGTGGCCCGGAATTGCGTACACAACAGACCGCTGCGTGGTTTGGCGCAAACGCGCAGATCGACGAGGCACTGCGCGATTGCGATTGGGGTCGCTGGCACGGGCAGTCGATCAAGGATCTGCAACATAAGGAAGGCGAAGCGCTGCAAACCTGGCTGGCAGACCCGAGTGCCGCACCGCATGGCGGCGAATCGGTGGTTAAGGTCTCTGAGCGCGTGGCGAAATGGCTGGACGAATTGAAAGCGACGCCTGGCCATATCGTCGCGGTGACTCACCCCTACATCGTGCGCGCGGCGCTGATGCAGGTGGTGCAGGGCGCAGCCTTCAACGCGATAGACGTCGAACCGCTGGCGGCGGTCGAATTACGATTTAACGGTATCTGGCGTTTGCGTTTGCCGGGTATCGACCTTGAGGAAAGATTTTGATGAAACAACTATTGGTCATCGGCATCGGCGCCGGCAATCCCGACTACATCACCATGCAAGCGGTGAAAGCGCTGAATCGGGTCGACGTGTTCTTCCTGATGGACAAGGGCCAGAGCAAGGACAAGCTGATCGACCTGCGCCGGGAGATCTGCGATCGCTATATCACCGATCCCGACTACCGCTTCGCCGAAGCGCATTGCCCGGAACGCGAGCGCGGCGACGTCGATTACACCTCGGCAGTGGTGGATTTGAACCAGGCCAAGCAGCAGACCTTCGAGCGGATGATCAACGAAGAATTATCCGACGGCCAATGTGGCGGTTTCCTCGTCTGGGGCGACCCGGCGTTGTACGACAGCACCGTGCGTATTCTGCAATCGATTCTGGCCGAGGGCCGCTGTGAGTTCGAGTTTGAGGTGATTCCGGGGATCACCAGCGTTCAGGCACTGGCGGCGCAGCACAAGGTGCCGTTGAACACCATCGGGCGCTCCATCGAAATCACCACCGGCCGGCGTTTGGCGGCGGGGAAGGTGAGTGACACGGACAGTCTGGTGGTGATGCTTGATGCGGAAGATTCCTACCATCATGTGGCGGATCCGCAGACGCAGATTTACTGGGGCGCTTATCTGGGCACGCCGGATGAGATTTTGATCAGCGGCAAGTTGGGGGAAGTGGCTGACGAGATAGAGCGCGTGCGCAAGGCGGCGCGGGCTGAGCATGGGTGGATTATGGATACCTATTTGTTGCGCAAGCCTTAGGTCTTCGCTGGTCGGGCGGGCCTCTTCGCGAGCAAGCCTTGCTCCTACAAGGATCACCGCGATCCCTTGTAGGAGCAAGGCTTGCCCGCGAAGGCATATTCAAAAACACCTCAAGAACTGGCATTGACCCCACGCCCAAACCGCTCCCGATACACCGACGGCGGCACCCCGACCACGCTGCGAAACGCCACCCGAAAGCTCTCCACCGAGCGATACCCGCAACGCAACGCAATCTGATCGGTATTGTGCGGCGTACTCTCAAGCAACTCCCGCGCCCGCGCCACCCGTTCATGCTGCAACCATGCCTTCGGCGACTGCCCACTGGCCTCGGTAAAACGCCGCAGAAACGTGCGCTCACTCATCGCCGCTTCGCTGGCCAGATCACGCACTTCCAGCGGCTCATGCAAACGCTCGCGCGCCCATTGCATCACCCGTGACAAATCATTGCGCGGCGTTGCGCTGACCGGCGTTGGAATGAATTGCGCCTGACCGCCGGTGCGCTGCGGCGACATCACCAGTCTTCTTGCCACCGAATTGGCGACCTGAGTGCCAAAGTCCCGCGCCACCAGATGCAGGCAGGCATCGATTCCCGCTGCACTGCCGGCCGAAGTGATCAACTGGCCGGAGTCGACGTAAAGCACGTCCGGGTCGACGTCGATCGCCGGAAAGCGCTGCGCCAGTTCCGTGGTGTAGCGCCAATGCGTGGTGGCGCCGTGGCCGTCGAGCAAGCCAGTGGCCGCCAGCACAAACACGCCAGAACAGATCGACAGCAGTCGCGCACCGCGTGCGTGAGCCTGACGCAACGCCTCGATCAGGGCCGGCGGCACCGCTGCATTGCGGTCGCGCCAACCGGGAATGATGATGGTGCGCGCCTCGGCGAGCAGTTCCAGGCCACCATCGGCCAGCACTTGAATCCCGCCCATTGCACGCATCGGGCCTTGATCGACGGCGGCAATCGCGTGTTCGTACCACGGGAAATCGAACTCCGGCCGCGCTAGTCCGAAAATCTCCACGGCGATGCCGAACTCGAAGGTACAGAGGCCGTCGTAGGCCAGAATCGCGACCAGTCCTGGTGAAGTAGGCATTTGGCGGAAAATTCCCGGTGAGTGTCTTGTGCGCCACTGTAGCGATTTGCGCCGGCTCGATAAAGTCTGTTCACACCCCATCAGACGTAGGAGCAACACCCATGACCAGCCTGGTTCGCGACATTCCTGCCGCACCGTCGGCGATTGCCTTGATGCATTTCAGCAACCGTCTGACCTTCGAAACCGATTGTTCCGACGTGTTCAGCAGCCAGGAGGCGGGGGAGATCGATTTCGTGCTGGTCGATGTGCGCGGGCCGCTGGCCTTTGAGCGCGGGCATGTGCCGGGCGCGATCAACATTCCGAGACGGCTGCTGACGCCTCAGGGTTTGGCGGGCTACCCGAGCAACGCATTGTTTGTGGTGTATTGCGCCGGCCCGCATTGCAACGGCGCCAATAAGGCCGCGGTGAAACTGGCGGCGTTGGGCTACCCGGTCAAGGAAATGATCGGCGGCGTGACGGGTTGGCTGGATGAAGGGTTTGCACTCAGCGTGGCGCACCCCGCCAACACCCCCATCAACTGCGCCTGCTAAATCATCCAGTGTAGGAGCTGCCGAAGGCTGCGATCTTTTGATCTTGATCCCAGATCAAAAGATCGCAGCCTGCGGCAGCTCCTACACGGGGATTTGTGAGATTTCTGCTCCGAAAAAAGACTTGTCCTACAGCCTCCGCACCACGACGGCGCAGTCTTTGACCTCGGTCAATCGACTCGCCGATCTTCTGTAAGTATTTGTCGCTTAAACACAATTTACCCTGTGCGCGCCGCCATAGACTGCCGGCCTCTTCGGTTTTTGCTGCTAAATGGCCATGACCGAACGCTGAATCGAAAGCTGCCAATAAAAGCCTCCGCACACAGGAGTTATAAATGAAGAAGCTAGTGATGTTCGGTGCCCTGGCACTGTCGATGTTGTCCCTGACCGCTGTGGCCGAAGACGCCAAACCGATCCGCATCGGTATCGAAGCCGGTTACCCGCCATTCTCGATGAAAACCCCTGACGGCAAACTCACCGGTTTCGACGTGGACATCGGCGATGCGCTGTGCGCGCAGATGAAAGTCAAATGTACGTGGGTTGAGCAAGAGTTCGATGGCCTGATCCCGGCGCTGAAAGTGAAGAAGATTGACGCGATTCTGTCGTCGATGACCATCACCGACGACCGCAAGAAGAACGTCGATTTCACCATCAAGTACTACCACACCCCGGCCCGCTTCGTGATGAAGGAAGGCTCCGGCGTCAAGGATCCGCTGACTGAACTCAAAGGCAAGAAAGTCGGCGTGCTGCGTGCCAGCACCCATGACCGTTACGCCACTGAAGTGCTGGTGCCAGCCGGGATCGACCTGGTGCGTTACGGCTCGCAGCAGGAAGCCAACCTCGACATCGTCTCTGGTCGTCTTGACGCGATGCTGGCCGACTCGGTCAACCTCAGCGACGGTTTCCTGAAAACCGACGCCGGCAAAGGTTTTGAATTCGTTGGCCCGACCTACGAAGACGCCAAGTACTTCGGCGGCGGCGCTGGCATTGCCGTGCGCAAGGGCGATACCGCCCTGGCTGAGCAATTCAACAAAGCCATCACCGAAATCCGCGCCAATGGCGAGTACAAGAAAGTCCAGGACAAGTACTTCGACTTTGATGTGTACGGTCATTAATACGCCGTAAGAAAAAAGTGGCCCCGTTTTGCGCGGTGGCCACTTTTTTTGCGCGTTCTTTTTGCTGTGCAAGACCCCTGTGGGAGCGGGCTTGCTCGCGAAAGCGGTTTAACATTCAGCATCACTGTTGTCTGATACACCGCCTTCGCGAGCAAGCCCGCTCCCACAGGGGATTTTCGCCGTTCAAATATTCAGGAGTTACCCATGCAACGCATCGACCATGTTCTGCCCTGGAGCCACTTGGGCAGCGAGCGCTCCCTCAGCGTGTTTCGCTACGGCGCCGGCACCCGCAAGGTGTACATCCAGGCCAGCCTGCACGCCGATGAACTGCCGGGCATGCGCACCGCGTGGGAACTCAAGCAACGTCTCAACCAACTTGAGCAAGAAGGTCGACTGCAAGGCGTGATCGAACTGGTGCCGGTGGCCAACCCGATCGGGCTCGACCAGCACCTGCAAGGTGCGCACATGGGCCGCTTCGAACTGGGCAGCGGCAAGAATTTCAACCGCGCGTTCGTTGAACTGAGCGCGCCGGTCGCGGCATTGATCGGCGAGCGTCTGGGCGCCGATGCCGAGGCCAACATCGCGCTGATCCGTCAGACGATGCTTCAGGTGTTCGATGAGCTGCCAGCCCCGGCTTCGCAACTGGAAGCGATGCATCGCTTGCTGCTGCGTCATGCTTGCGATGCGGATATCACCCTCGATCTGCACTGCGATTTCGACGCGGCGATTCACCTTTATGCATTGCCGCAACACTGGCCGCAGTGGCAATCGCTGGCCGCACGGTTGAAGGCGGGCGTGGCGTTGTTGTGTGAGGACTCGGGCGGCAGTTCGTTTGACGAATCCTGTTCGACGCCGTGGTTGCGTTTGGCGCGGGCCTTCCCGGATGCGGCGATTCCCGCTGCGAACCTCGCGACCACGCTGGAGCTGGGTAGCATGGGCGACACCCGCGTCGATCAGGCCCAAGCCAATTGCGAGGCGATTCTGGGTTTCCTTGCCGAGCAGGGTTTCATCAGCGGCGAATGGCCGGCCGCACCGAGCGAGTGCTGCGAAGGCTTGCCGTTTGAAGGCACTGAATATCTGTTCGCGCCGCATCACGGGGTGGTGAGTTTCCTGCGCAATGCGGGTGAATGGGTGGAGAAGGGCGATGCGCTGTTTGAGGTGGTGGATCCGTTGCAGGATCGCGTGACCACCGTGCGCGCCGGCACCAGTGGCGTGTTGTTTGCGATTGATCGCGGGCGTTATACGGAGCCTGGGATCTGGCAGGCGAAAGTGGCGGGGCGGGTAGCGTTTCGTACCGGGAAATTGACTAACGACTGAAAATTTTCGCGGAATTTTCCGGCCTCTTCGCGGGCAAGCCTTGCTCCCACAAGACCTACGCCGAACTTGTAGGAGCAAGGCTTGCCCGCGAAGGCGCCATCAACAACACCACTGAATTTCGATCCCTCACCGAGGAATGTTAGGCTCCCCCCCGAACCCGACACTCTGTGAAGGAAGGCTCTATGTTGAAGGCGTTTGCTCTGTTGACCCTGCTGGCGTCCACCGCCGTTCAGGCTCAAACCACGCTGCAATCCGATCTGCAGCTCAAGTACATCGAACAGGTTCACGCTGACGCTGAGCCGCGTCCGCTGGTGATTTTCCTGCACGGTTACGGCAGTAACGAAGCCGATTTGATCGGCATGAAGTTCCAATTGCCAGCGCAGTACAACTACCTGTCAGTGCAGGCTCCGTTGTCGTTGGGCGAAGGACGTTATCAATGGTTTCGCAAGAAAGGCGAAGGTGCCTACAACGGCGAGACCGATGATCTGAAGGTCAGCGGCCAGAAACTGCGGGATTTTGTCGAGCAAGCGGCGAAGAAATATCACACCACCCCGGACAAGGTGTACCTGATCGGTTTCAGTCAGGGCGCGATGATGACTTACGAAGTGGGCTTGCGACCGCCGGCAGCTGTTGGCGGTATCGCCGCGTTGAGCGGGCGCTTGTTGCCGGTGTTGAAAACCGAGCTGAAGGCCGAACAACAACCGCTGCCGCTGAGCATCTTCATCGGCCACGGTACTGCCGATGATCGCGTGCCGTACCACGACGGCACCGAAGCCAATTCCATGCTGGAGAAGCTCGACTACAAACCGCAATTCCATGCCTATCCCGGCGTTGGCCACAGCATCAGTGCGGCCGAACTGCGGGATCTGAACGGCTGGTTGCAGCAGCTCAATCCTTGAGGATGGTCTTGATCAGTTTGTCGTGGCCGGCCTTGTCGCTGACCCGGGAAATCACCTGAACCAGCGCCATGTGCGTGCCGGAGCCGGCCATCAACGTGGTGTTGAGGGTCTGGCCGCCGCCTTGAGTGGCGGTGCTGTCGACCTGACGCAGGCCGAGGCCGGTGCCTTTCTGCGTCAGACTTTTCTCGCTGAGCTTGTTGAAGTCCGGCAGTGCCTTACGCTGAGCGTCGATGAAGTCCGACACGGTGCCGTCGAGGAACGCGCTGTCGTTGTCCTTGACGTTGTTGCCTTCGGGAATCAGGTTTTCGGCGGCGATGACCACGGTTTTCGTCGTCTGGTTGGTGTACATCGTGCCCTTGGCGCCCGTCGGGCTGGTCGGCAACGGGTCGGCCACGAAGCCTTTGGGCAGGACGAAGGTGAACTTGCCGTCGAGCATCGAGACTTTCTCAGCGCTGGCGGTTTCTTTGGCCTTGGCCGCTTGAGCGTTGATGGCGCCGAGGCCGGCGACTGCCGCGAATAAAAGGACAACGGCTTTTTTGCTCAACAGTGACATTCGAATCTCCAAGGGATGGTCGCGCTTAGGCGGGCGATCATCCCATGCAGAGGCCAGGCACTCCAGCCCGGCTCGTCTGAACATGGTTTTGAGATGGCAATGCACCTGTGGCGAGGGAGCTTGCTCCCGCTCGGCTGCGTAGCAGTCGTAAAAAAGATGGGCGCGCTGCGCACGCCAGCGGGAGCAAGCTCCCTCGCCACAGTCAGCGTTGTGTCTGGGGTTGTTTTGTCGAAACGGGTTTTGCGAGCAATTTACGGGTCACCCCCAACATCGCCACTGAAACCGCCACACCCACCGCAAACCCACTCAAGCCCATGCTCGGCAACGTCAGCGCCGACACCAGACAAAACGCCGAAAACGAATACATCCCCGTTGCCGTCGCGCGCAGCAATGCCGCTGTAAACGCCGGCCCGCGCGTCTGCTGGGAAAACACCGCCATCACACTGCCAAGCACCGGGAACACCGCGAGCAAACCGCTCCAGCGTTCACCGACGGTGCTGGCAAGCATCGTCACCACCAGCGTCAACGCCGCGCCAGCAATCATCCGCCAGATCAACTTGTCTGACTTCGGTGCCGTACCGTTCAGCACAGGCTGCGCGTCAGGAAACAAATAAGGCGAGGCGAGCAGGGCAACCGCCGCCGCCACCACCGAAAACGGCAGCGACGGTGGAATCAGCGACAGCACCAACGCCAACACAGCCCAGACCGTCATCGATATCGCCAGCGCCCATGGCCAGTTCGCCCGTTGCGCGACCTGCGCATAGGTAATGCAGAAAGCGATCATCGCGAACATTGCCGACAACGCCGCCACCGCCGAATGTGCGGCAAATTGCGGCCCCTGTTCGATGGCGAGGAAAAACAGAATCGGCCCGACCACCACCGGCAACCCCGACAGCCACCCGGCCACGCTCGGCCCCCAGCGCTTGCCCGCCAAAGAAATCAGCAAGAGAAAACCGGGAATCAGCAGCAGTTTGAGGATCAGCACGCAGGTGGCTCCGTCGAGTGAGAGACGCTCACGTTAGCATCGACGAACGCGGATTGCTGCATCGTTGTACAAAAATTGTATACAAAGTGCTTGAGCGGATAGCCGACTATGCTCTGGTTATCAGGGCTTGCCGGAGTCGATGCCGCGATGAACAGGACACCGAAGGTGTTACGTGGATGCTGCGGCATAGGCTTGTGGGCCTTGTTGCTCACGCCGACCTGGGCCAATTGGCAGGACGCCGTGCCCGGTGCGCAAATCATCGGCACCGGTGATTTCAGTGTGTTCGGTTTCGATGTCTACAACGCGCGATTGTGGAGTGCCGCGCGACCGCTGGCGGAAGGTCAACCCTTCGCGCTGGAGCTGATCTACCGCCGCACCATCTCTCGGGATGACTTGGTCAAAGCCAGTGTCGACGAAATCAAACGCCTGGCCGGCCCCCGTGTCAGCCCGGCGCAACTGGCCGGTTGGCAGATTCAGATGCAGCAATCCTTCGTCGATGTGCAGGCCGGCACGCGGATCACCGGTGTGTACTTGCCGGGGCAGGGCGCGCGGTTTTTTGTCGGGCAACAGTTGCAGCATGAGATCGATGATCCGCAGTTCGCCCGGGCGTTTTTCGATATCTGGCTGGATCCGCGCACGCGTAGTCCCGAATTGCGCGAGCAGTTGTTGGGCGTGAGCCGATAAGATCAAAAGATCGCAGCCTGCGGCAGCTCCTACAGGTGCGATCTTTTGATCTTCAACGTGAACGTCTAAGCTGCGTCTTTCCGACTTGTTTCTGGATGTGTGCGTGAAATTCAGTTTGCCCAAAATCGCCACCGCGCCGTTTTGCCCGCCGGAAGTGGCCGGCAGTGTCGCGGTCGACCCCAACGCCCCCTTCTTCAAACGCGTACTGCGTTTCGCCGGCCCCGGTCTATTGGTGTCGATCGGCTACATGGATCCGGGCAACTGGGCGACGGCCATCGAAGCCGGTTCGCGCTTCGGCTACAGCCTGTTGTTCGTGGTGTTGCTGGCGAGTCTGGCGGGCATGGTGGTGCAATGCCTGTGTTCGCGCCTCGGCATCGCCACCGGCCGCGATCTGGCGCAATTGTCCCGCGAACGCTACAGCACGCCGACCGCACGCTTGCAGTGGATATTGGCGGAGATTTCTATCATCGCCACCGACCTCGCCGAAGTGCTCGGATGCGCACTGGCGTTTCACCTGTTGCTCGGTTGTTCGCTGACCTTCGGCATCGCCCTGACCGCGTTCGACACGCTGCTGGTGCTGGCCCTGCAGAACCGTGGATTTCGCCGACTGGAAGCGATCATGTTGGTGCTGGTCGCCACTATCGGCGTGTGTTTCTTCGTTGAACTGGTGCTGATCAAACCGTACTGGCCTGACGTTTTCCAAGGCTTCAAACCGTCGCTGTCGGCGATCAGTGATGCAGCGCCGCTGTACCTGGCGATCGGCATACTCGGCGCGACAGTGATGCCGCATAACCTCTACCTGCACACTTCGATCGTGCAGACGCGGATGATCGGCAAGGATCTGGCGAGCAAACAGGACGCGGTGAAACTGGCGCGCATCGACACCATCGGCTCGCTGGCGCTGGCGCTGCTGGTCAACGCGGCGATTCTGATTCTCGCGGCAGCGGCGTTTCATCAGTCGGGGCATACCGACGTGGTCGACATTCAGGACGCTTATCACTTGCTTGATCCGCTGGTCGGTGGCGCGCTGGCCAGCGTGCTGTTCGGCGTGGCGTTGCTCGCTTCGGGGCAGAGTTCAACCTTCACCGGCACCATCGCCGGCCAGGTGATCATGGAGGGTTATCTCAATCTGCGGATTCCGTGCTGGCAGCGGCGTTTGATCACGCGCGGGCTGGCGCTGATTCCGGCGTTTATCGGCGTATGGCTGATGGGCGATAACGCGGTGGGGAAACTGCTGGTGATGAGTCAGGTGGTGCTGAGTTTGCAGCTGCCGTTTGCGCTGTATCCGCTGATTCGCATGACCAATGACAAACAGCTGATGGGGCCGTTTGTGAATCGGTGGCCGACGCGGGTGTTGGCGTGGGGATTGTTTGTGGTGATCAGTGGGGCAAATGCCTGGTTGATCCTGCAGTTGGCTGGCTGAATTTTTGTAGTGTTTGGGCTGGCCTCATCGCGGGCAAGCCTTGCTCCTACATTGGATGTGTGAACCCGATCCTGTAGGAGCCGAGCTTGCTCGCGAAGGGGCCGTAACATTCAGAGCAGATTTCGAACAGACAAAAAAAGACCCGGTGCAACCAACGCTGCACCGGGTTTTTGTTGCCAGCAACCAACGGATGTCGTGGATCCGCCGCCTGCCGTTGAACTCTTGCTTACGCGCGTTCCAGCGCCAATGCCACGCCCTGACCACCGCCAATGCACAAGGTCGCCAGACCCTTTTTCGCATCACGCTTGATCATTTCATGCAGCAGCGTCACCAGCACACGGCAGCCCGATGCACCGATCGGGTGGCCCAGCGCAATGGCGCCGCCGTTGACGTTGACCTTGCTCAGATCCCATTGCAGATCCTTGGCCACCGCCAGCGATTGTGCAGCGAACGCTTCGTTGGCCTCGATCAGGTCGAGCTGGTCGATGTTCCAGCCAGCCTTGTCCAGGCAGCGGCGAGTCGCCGATACCGGGCCGATGCCCATGATCGCCGGGTCAACGCCGGCGTTGGCGTAAGCGGCGATTTTCGCCAGCACCGGCAAACCGAGGGCTTTGGCTTTTTCCGCGCTCATCAGGATCACAGCGGCAGCACCGTCGTTCAGCGACGAAGCGTTGCCAGCGGTGACACTGCCGTCCTTTTTGAACGCCGGACGCAGTTTCGCCAGCGATTCAGCGGTGGTGTCGCCGCGTGGCTGCTCGTCGACCTTGAACGCCAGCGGATCGCCTTTGCGCTGTGGAATCAGGATCGGCGTGATTTCCTCGACAAAGCGACCGGCCTCAATGGCGGCGGCAGCTTTCTGCTGGGACGCGGCAGCAAAGGCGTCTTGCTGCTCGCGGCTGATTTCGTATTTGTCGACGAGGTTCTCGGCAGTGATGCCCATGTGGTAATCGTTGAACGCATCCCACAGACCATCGCTGATCATGGTGTCGACGATTTGCGCGTGGCCCATGCGCAGACCGGTGCGGGCGCCCGGCATTACATAGTTGGACAGGCTCATGTTTTCCTGGCCGCCGGCGATGATCACGTCCGCGTCGCCGCAACGGATTGCTTGCGCGCCGAGGTGCAGGGCTTTGAGGCCCGAACCGCAGACTTTGTTCAGGGTCAGCGCCGGTACTGCGTGTGGCAGACCAGCCTTGATCGCCGACTGACGCGCCGGGTTTTGACCTGCGCCGGCGGTCAACACCTGGCCCATGATCACTTCATCAACCTGTGCACCGTCCAGACCGGTTTGTTCGAGCAACTGGCGGATCACCGCAGCGCCCAGATCCACCGCAGAAACGCTGGCCAGGGCACCCTGGAAACTGCCGATCGCGGTACGCGTGGCGGCAACAATGACGACGTCTTGCATCTTCGAATTCCTCACTCGGCAGCGAACTGCATTTCCGGTACGTGATCCGGGACGATCAGTTTACCAGCGGTTTTGGCGACGATTTCCTCGACGCTGACGCCAGGTGCGCGTTCCTTGAGGACAAAAGCGCCATTTTCGATTTCCAGATAGGCGAGGTCGGTCAGCACACGCTTGATGCAACCGGCACCAGTCAGCGGCAAGCTGCATTTGGACAGCAGCTTGGACTCACCATCTTTCGACGCGTGGGTCATGATCACGATGATGTTGTCGGCTCCGGCCACCAGATCCATCGCGCCGCCCATGCCCTTGACCAGTTTGCCGGGGATCATCCACGAAGCGATGTTGCCTTCAACGTCGACTTCGAACGCGCCAAGCACGGTCAGGTCGACGTGGCCACCGCGGATCATCGCAAAGGATTCGGCGGAGTTGAAAATCGACGCGCCGATGCGGGCGGTTACGGTCTGCTTGCCGGCGTTGATCATGTCGGCGTCGATGGTTTCTTCAGTCGGAAACGGGCCCATGCCGAGCAGGCCGTTTTCCGATTGCAGCATAACTTCCATGCCTTCGGGAATGTAGTTGGCGACCAGGGTCGGAATGCCGATACCGAGGTTCACGTAGAAGCCGTCCTGCATTTCGCGGGCGACGCGCTGAGCCATTTGTTCGCGGGAAAGTGCCATGTTTTTATTCTCCGTCAGCCTGAATTATTTGCGGATGGTGCGCTGTTCGATGCGTTTTTCGAACGTGCCGCAAATGACCCGATCGACGTAGATGCCCGGGGTGTGAATCTGCGTCGGATCCAGCTCGCCGGGTTCGACGATTTCTTCGACTTCGACCACAGTGATCTTGCCGGCGGTCGCGGCTAGCGGGTTGAAGTTCTGCGCGGTGTGACGGTAAACGACGTTACCGAAATGGTCGGCTTTCCAGCCTTTGACGATGGCGAAGTCGCCGGTAATGGACTCTTCCATCAGGTACTTGCGACCCTTGAATTCACGCACTTCCTTGCCATCGGCAACGGGAGTGCCGACGCCGGTGGCGGTGAAGAAAGCCGGAATGCCGGCGCCGCCCGCGCGCATTTTTTCAGCGAGGGTGCCTTGCGGGGTCAGGATGACTTCGATTTCGCCTTTGAGCAGTTGCTCTTCGAACAGCTTGTTTTCGCCGACGTAGGAGGCGATCACTTTGCTGATCTGGCGATCGGTGAGCAGCACGCCGAGGCCGAAACCGTCGACGCCGCAGTTATTGGAAACGACGGTGAGGTCGCGGGTGCCCTTGCGTTTGATCTCGGCGATCAGGTTTTCCGGAATGCCGCACAGACCAAAGCCGCCGGCGATGACGGTCATGCCGTCCTCAAGCCCGGCCAGGGCTTCCTCGTAAGAACTCACGCGCTTGTCGAAACCTGCCATGTGCACCTCTTTTATTATTTGCGGGCGGCTGGCTAGCCGAATGGTTGGAGTGTCGCGCTGGGGAATATATTTGTTAAGTTGATTTTTAAGGTTGATTGATTGATAAAGCTCAATAATCACCACGTTATGGCTGATCGTTCCCACGCTCCGCGTGGTAGCGCCTCCATGGACGCTCCGCGTCCAGTGACGCAGAGCGTCACGGGCTGCATTCCCACGCGAAGCGAGGGAACGATCATGCATCGGGCTTCATGCTCAGAGGCTTTATTATGACCATCAAACAGATCCGCGCTTTTCTCGCCGTGGCGCAAAGCCTCAGTTTCGCCGTGGCCTGTGAGCGGCTGCACCTGTCGCAATCGGCGTTGAGCCTGACCATCAAGGCCTTGGAAGAAGGTTTGGGCGGGCGCCTGTTCAGCCGCAACACACGCAACGTCGCGCTGACCCCGGAGGGTGAATCGCTGCTGCCACTGGCGCGACGGCTGATCGCCGACTGGGACAACGCCGAAGACGAAATGCGCCAGCGCTTCAGCCTGCAACGCGGGCGCGTGACGCTGGCGGCGATGCCGTCGTTTGCCGGCAACTTGCTGCCGCCGATCCTCAAGACGTTTCGTGCGCGCTATCCGAACGTCAACGTCACGGTCAACGATGTGATCAACGAGCAAGTGCTGGAGATGGTGCGTGATCGTCAGGTGGAATTGGGTGTAGCGTTCGAGCCGATGCAGAACACTTCGATGACGTTCACGCCGCTGTATATGGATCGCTTCGTCGCCGTGGTGCCGAAGGATTCGCCGCTGGCCCGGCTTAGCGAGATCGATTGGCAAACGTTGTTGCAGGAGCCATTCATTACCTTGCAACGGCCGTCGACGGTGCGGGTGATGCTTGAAGAACACTTGCAGGCGCGCGGTATGAAATTGCCGGTGGAGTTTGAGAGTCATCAACTGGCGACGGTGGGCCGCATGGTCGCCAGTGGGTTGGGGGTGAGCGCGGTGCCGGCGTTGTGTGCCGAGCAGATGCAGGAACTGGGTGCGCATTGCCTGACGTTGATTGATTCAGTGGAGCGGGCGATTGGTGTGCTGACAGAGCCGGGGAACGAGCGCTCGGCGGCGGCGCAGGCGTTGTTCGATATTCTCCAACAGGAAAACCTCGCGGCGCGCCTGTCTCCCTGATCGCCCCAACTCCCTGTAGGAGTGAGCCTGCTCGCGATTGCTGTTTAACAGTCAGCATCTAGGGTGCCTGACACACCGCTATCGCGAGCAGGCTCACTCCTACAGGGGATAGGTATGCTCAGGGAGTGAGGTGTTGCGTCAGCAGGGGCAAAACCTGTTCGCAAGACGCTTCGATTTTCAGATCGAGCAAATCATCCGCTCGCGTCTTGCCCAGGTTAATCGCAATCAACGGTTTACCCCGATCCGCGATCACCCGGCACAAGCGAAACGCTGAATACGCCATCAACGACGACCCCACCACCAACAAACCCGCAGCACTTTCCGCTGCGGCCATCGCCCGTGCCGCCGTATGTGCCGCGACGTTTTCGCCGAAAAACACCACATCCGGTTTCAGCCGTTCGCTGTCGCAATGCGGGCAGCGCGGCGATTGAAAGCGGGCTTCAAACGCCGGGTCGAGCAGGGTATCGCCATCGGGTGCCTGTACCGCATCGACGCCCGCCAGGTACGGGTTCTGCGCTTCCATCACCTGCTGAATGGCATCGCGTTCGCTGCGCTGGGCGCAATCCAGACACAACACTCGGTGCAGGCTGCCGTGCAGTTCGATGACATCGTGACTGCCGGCCTGATCGTGCAGGGTGTCGACGTTTTGCGTGATCAGTCCGCTGATTCGACCGTGGCTCTGCAGCGTGGCCAAGGCCTCATGCGCGGGATTAGGCCGCGCCTGACGCACTCGCGGCCAACCCAGCATCGCCCGCGCCCAGTAGCGGCGGCGTGACTCCGGGGCGGCGAGGAATTCCTGATACATCATCGGCTGCCGACCCCGGCGCACGCCGTCGCTGTCGCGGTAATCGGGGATGCCCGAAGGCGTGCTGATGCCGGCGCCGGTCAGTACCAGAAAATCGCCATCGGCCATCGCCTGTTGCAGCGTGTCGAGGTGTTCGCGGATCGGGCTGTCGAGCATGGCAAGCGCTCCGAAGGCTGGAGGATGACATGCAGGTTAGCACTGACTTTTCTGGCCGGGTTATTTACGCGCCTCCAGTATCAGGTTGAACGGTGTTTGTGTGGCGCGGCGAAAATGCTTGAATCCTGCCTCGGTAAATACTTTGCGCAAACGCAATTCCCCAGCCTGCGCACCGAGACCCAAACCCACCTCCTGCGACAACGAATTCGGCGTGCAAATAAACGTCGACGCCGCGTAAAACAACCGCCCGACCGGGTTGATGTTGTCGTCCAGCGTATCGTTGGCGAACGGCTCGACCAGCAGCACCGTGCCGTCATCCTTCAACGAATCGTAGGCATGCCGCGCAGCACCGACCGGGTCGCCCATGTCGTGCAGGCAGTCGAAATAGCAGATCAGGTCATAGTCATCGCCCGGATAACTTTTCGCGGTGCCCTGAAAAAACGTCGCCCGACTGCTGACGCCACCTTCTTCAGCGCGCTGAGTGGCGACGGTGATCGACGGCGCGTGGTAGTCGAAACCGACGAAACGCGAATTGGGAAACGCCTGCGCCATGATCACCGTCGAGGCGCCGTGACCGCAGCCGACATCAGCGACTTTAGCGCCGACCTCCAGTTTGGCGACCACGCCGTCCAGCGCCGGCAGCCACTCGGCAATCAAGTGACCTTTATAGCCGGGACGAAAGAAACGTTCGGTGCCGGTGAACATGCACGGATGGTGATCGCCCCACGGCAGGGCGCCGTTGCCGCGCATGGCTTTGACCAGTTTGTCTTTGTCGTGGAAAAACGACGCCACCACGCCCAGTCCGCCGGCGACGTATACCGGCGAATCTTCTACGGCCAGCGCCAGTGCCTGTTCTTCCGGCAAGCGGAATTGGCCGTCGAGGTGCTCCATGTAGCCGGACGCCGCGTGGGCGCTGAGCCATTCGCGCACCAGACGCGGGTTGCAGGTGGTTTTTGCGGCGAGGGCTTCGGGGCTGATTGGTTGGCTGTCGGCCATCGCCCGGTACAGCCCGAGCTCTTCGCCGACGATGACATTGGCCAGCATCGCCGCGCCGCCCATGTCGTTGACCAGTTTGCCCATGAAGTCGTTGAGTCGGGCCTCGTCCATTGTGTGTGCTCCTGAAACAGGATCACAGTCCGGCGGCGTTGACGGTCGAGGCATGCGCCACCGGGCGGTGGTCGGGGATTCGGGCAGGGCGTTCGCTGCGCCCTGCGGCCCCCTCGACTGGGTATAAATGAGTGTAGGAGCTGTCGAGTGAAACGAGGCTGCGATCTTTTGATTTTGATGCTGATTTTTAAGATCAAAAGATCGCAGCCTCGTTTCACTCGTCAGCTCCTACAGGGGAAGGGGTGTGTTTTAGAGGTCGCGGGCCATCAGCGCGTGTTCACTGTCCCACGCGCGGAAGCGTTCCATCACTTGCCAGCCGCGTTTGGCGTAGTAGTCCTGCTTGGATTGCGTGTGCAGGTACAAGCGCGCAAACCCGCAGTCCTTCGCCTCCTGACAAATCCCGTCAATCAAACGCTCCGCCAAGCCTTGCCCGCGCGCCTCGGGGCTGACGAACACGCAGGCCAGCCACGGGCCGAGATTCGGCCGATGGGCCAGATCATCGCGGGCCAACGCTGCGCCGCCGATCAGACGTTCGCCGTCCAGAGCAATCAGGCACGACCATTCACCGTTGCTTTGCCCTTGAGCAAATTCACGCTGCCAATCGGCCAAGGGCTGATGCGCATATTCGTAGTGAAATTGCTGATGAATCCATTCGGCATAGCGGTCGCTGTGTTGCATGTGATGTGCGAGCCAATCGATTTGCAGTGACATCGGTCGAGTCCGTTCCAGAGGCGGTCGTGCATCAAAAACCAATCCACCGCCGCTGGCAATCCCGAGGCTGTTGCAGCGGCTTTACAGATTTCCACCATTCATCGGCAAAGCAGCGGTTTTGACGGGTTGCCGGACGATTGGCCGGGACGCCAGGCAGACGCGGCGCGATAGTGATTGAGCGGGGTCACTGCCGGCCCGGTTACCCATGTCCATAACAAGAACGCAGCGGAGCTCGAATTCATGACTGCACCGATTGATCTGACTGTCTTGAAAGAACGCCAGAAGGTCGCCTGGGCCAGTGGCGATTACGCCGTGATCGGCACCACCCTGCAAATCGTCGGTGAAAACCTCGCCGAAGCCTGTGATCTGCGTTGCGATGAAGAGGTGCTGGACGTCGCTGCCGGCAACGGTAATGCCACGCTGGCAGCGGCGCGACGTGGCGCATTGGTGACGTCCACCGATTACGTCGCAGCGCTGCTGGAACGTGGACAGGATCGGGCGCGCGCCGAACATCTCGACGTGACCTTCCAAGTCGCTGACGCTGAGGATCTGCCGTTCGAAGATGAGAGTTACGACGCAGTGCTGTCGACGTTCGGCGTGATGTTTGCGCCGGATCAGGACAAAGCGGCCGCTGAGCTGGGTCGGGTCTGTCGCCGAGGTGGACGGATCGGCCTGGCCAACTGGACGCCGGAAGGTTTCGTCGGCCAGATGTTCAAAACCCTCGGCCGGCATCTGCCGCCCCCGGCGATCGCCCAGCCACCGTCGAACTGGGGCACGGAAGCGTGGCTGCATGAGCATTTCGATGATCATGATTTTGTCGTGCAGGTAACACGCCGCGAGTTCAATTTCCGCTATCGCTCGGCGGCGCACTTTATCGATATCTTCCGCCATTGGTACGGGCCGGTGCACAAAGCGTTCGCCGCGCTACCGCCAGAGAGTGGGCAGGCACTGGAAAGTGATCTGGCGGATTTGCTCAATCGCTTGAATCGAGCAGGAGAGGGTTCGCTGGTGGTGCCGAGTGAGTATCTGGAGGTGGTGATCAGCAAACGCTAGTGGAGATCCCCTGTAGGAGTGAGCCTGCTCGCGATAGCGGTCTGTCTATGAAACATGTATCGGCTGACAGACCGCTATCGCGAGCAGGCTCACTCCTACAATGAGATTGTGGTGGGCCTACTTCTGATGCGTCCGATCAAACCATTCCAGCGCCGTGCGCCAGATGCAGATCCCCAGAAAGTAAGCCGACATCAGCAACCACAACCCCATCACCAACGGGTTGATCACCGGGTGATTGAGCACCAGCGACAAGCTGCACAGCAGCCAGATCGCCGTCACCGCAATGTTGATCGGCATAAACCGGCGCACGCGGAACGGATGCAAAAACTTCATCCGAGTCACCGTCAACAGCGCCAGCCCGATCACCGTCAAAAACGTGATCCAAGGCCCCGGGCCGATGATGTACAAACACAGCGCCACCACATTCCACGCCGCCGGAAACCCGACAAAGTAGTTGTCTTTGCTCTTCATATTGACGTTGCAGAAGCAGAACAGCGATGACACGAGAATCAGCGACACGGTCAGCAGCAGGGTGTAATCCGGCAGCGGAATGTAGCGATAGATGAACAGCGCCGGAATAAATACGTAGGTCAGGTAATCGATCACCAGATCGAGGATCGAGCCGTCGAAACTCGGCAGCACCGATTGCACATTGACCTTGCGCGCGAGGGCGCCGTCGAGGCCGTCGACGATCAGCGCCACGCCCAGCCACATCAGGCAATGGGTCGGCTGGTTTTCCAGCAGGGCGAGGGTGGCAAGGAAAGCAGTGACCACGCCGGTCGCGGTAAAACCATGGGCGCCCCATGCTTTGAGCCTGGCGATGTGTACGGTCGATATCACGGGGGCGTTCTCCAGAAAGTGAAGCAAGCCGGGTATCACCCTTGAGTGGCAAGGGCGCCGGCAAACCGGGTCGGGGTTGCAGCTATCGACCGGTCTGGCCGGGATAAGGTTCACCACCCTTGAATCTTAGCTGGCCGATGGAAAAATTCCCGGGCAAACCCGCCGGGGCCTTGAGTGTCGGCCAAACGGTGCTGGCGCTATGGCCGCAGGGGTCTAGAGTTGCCAGACGCAGTCACTGCCAATGTCTGAGGATGACGCCATGAACACCACTGATTTACTCGAACAACTGTTGCGAGGCCAGGCCTCGGCGGGACAACAAAGTAACGCCTCGGCCGGTGGCGGTCTGGGCGGGCTCGGGGGCTTGCTGGGTGGTCTGCTTGGTGGCGGCTCGGGCGCGGCCAGCGGCGGCGGGTCTGCCGGCGGTCTAGGCGGACTGGGCGGTTTGCTCGGTGGATTGCTCGGCGGCGGTTCGGCTGGCGGTGGTGGGTTGGGCGGCGCCTTGGGTGGCGCGCTGGGCGGCGGTGGCGGCACGCAAAGTCGTTCCGGCGGCGGCACCAATTACGCGGCACTGGCGTCGCTGGGGATGATGGCGTACCAGGCGTATCAAGCCTGGCAACGCAGCCAGGCCAGCGCGGCGCCACAACAGATTCCACAAATGGCCAACCTGCTCGCCGGCCCGGACGTCGAAGAACACAGCCACGCGGTGCTGCGCGCCTTGATCGCAGCGGCCAAGGCAGACGGCCGTATCGATGAATCGGAAAAACACCTGATCAGCACAGAAATCGGCAAGCACACCGACGATCCGCAATTGCAGCAATGGCTCGACGCCGAAGTCGCCAAACCGCTGGACGCCAGTGAAGTTGCGCAGTCGGCGAACGGCGACCCCGCCATCGCCGCCGAAATGTATCTGTCCAGCGTGTTGCTGGTGGATGACCAGCAGGATGCCGAACGCAGCTATCTGGATGAACTGGCAGCAGCGTTGCAGATCGATCCGGATTTGCAGGTGCATCTGGAGCAGCAGGCCAAAGGGCAGGCGTAACCACAGTCAAAAATCGCGGCCCCGGGAAGCTTTCTATCTAGGCTGACCGGGCCGTCCGTCCGGGCAATTTTCACGTCGATTGAATTTTTCACAGGCGCGACGCCTCTGCTGCTGTAGAGGCGCGTGAACAGCGTCCTGCCAATTGACCGAGAAAACTGCCATGACTGTCCTGACACGCCTGCAATCCACGCCTGCCCAGCCGCAGGCGATTAATCCTGCCGGGAATATCCGCTGCATTTATGACGCGTTGCTCAAGGATGAAAATCCTCAGGCGTTGGCGCAGTCATTCCTGCACGAGCAACTGCAAAACGCCGGGCAACTCCCGGATACCCTGCCGCAAGACCCGACGACGTGGCACGCCTGGGTGGCCGAACATTGCACCGATGTCGCGCAGCAATACGCCGAATATCTGCAACAACGTAAAGCCGGCGGGGCTCGGCAATTTTTCACCTGCAAGGCGCAGGCGCTGTACTTTCTGCAAGCAGTGGCGCCGACCAAACTGGTCGACGGCGCGTGGTTGTATGGCTTGCTGGCGCAGTGGCAGGATCCGCGTTTCGCCGGTTTGCTCACCACCTATCTGGAAGAACTCGGCGACGGCAACCCCGCGCAAAACCATGTGGTGATCTACCGCAAACTCCTTGCCGAACACGACTTGCAGGACAGCGCCGCAATCGCCGATGAACACTATCTGCAAGGCGCGTTGCAACTGGCGCTTGGCATCGCCGGTGCCGATTGCTTGCCAGAAGTGATCGGCTACAACCTCGGTTACGAGCAGCTGCCATTGCACCTGCTGATCTCTAGTTACGAACTCAGCGAGCTGGGCATCGATCCCTACTATTTCACTTTGCACGTGACCATCGACAACGCCAGCACCGGCCATGCGCAAAAAGCCGTGCAGGCGGTGCTCGATTTGTTGCCACTGGAGGCGGATCGCGCCGATTTTCTGCGTCGTGTATCGCTCGGTTATCGCCTTAATGATCTGGGGCAGGGCAGTCGCGCGATCATCGAAGGCTTCGACCTTGAGCGTGAATTGTTGGCGATGCTTGAGCGCAAGCGGCCGTTCGGCCAGCACATGCATTCCGACTACTGCCGCTTTGAAGGCCAGACCGTCAATCAATGGCTGTCGACGCCTGAGCAACTGCCCGGCTTCATGCAAGCGCTGCAGGACAAAGGCTGGATCAAACGCAACGAAGACCCGCAGAACAGCCGCTTTTGGCAACTGATCGCGGGCGATGGTGCGGCGATGTTCGGCGTGTTCAACGCCTATGAAAAACAACTGGTGCATGACTGGATTGCCGGCGATTGGAAATCTTCGGAAAAGCCGAAAGTCGCTCGGCGTCGGCCTCAAACGGCGGCATCGATCGCGGTGCCCGAGCAGGATCCCGATGTGCAGCAACTGAACGTGGCGTTGCAAGGTCAGGACGGTCTCACGCAAATCGCGACGCTGATTCCGTGGCTCGCGCCGGATCGCCATGCACACCCGGCCGGGTTGCTCGCCACCCGACGATTCATCGAACTCAAATCACGCCAGCCGTAAGGAAATTTTCAATGAGTCAGGAAGAACAATTCAGCAGCCATGATCTGGCGCTGCTGCAACTGGGCCGGCGCCTTCAGGCCGATGGCTACCGTTTCATCACCCCGACGCCGCTGACGCATCAGCGCGTCAATCAGCGCGACGAAGGGCAAATGGCTGACAGCCTGCGTGATGTGTTTGGCTGGTCGCGGCCGTTCGAACCCGGATTGTTGTCCGCCGACGAACAGCGCCAGTTACAGGAGGCGCAAGTCATCGACACCTACGAAGGCCAACTGAAAAGTCGCGTGCGCTGGTCGAGCCTGGACGATCTGTTGTTCGTGCATTCGGCGTTCCCGACCGACGCGGCGGACTCGGTGTTCTTCGGCCCCGACACCTACCGTTTCGCCCAGATGATCCACGCTCATCTGCAACAGAACTTCGCTCCGATCCACCGCGCGGTCGACATCGGTTGTGGCGCGGGCGTCGGTGCGATCGTGATCGCCCGAGCCCGTCGCGAGGCGCAAGTCCTGGCGCTGGATATCAACCCCGCCGCGCTGCGCCTGACCGCAATTAACGCGGCGCTGGCGGAAGTCGCCAACGTTGAAGTTCACCCCAGTGATCTGTTGCAAGGCGTCGACGGCGAGTTCGATCTGATCGTCGCCAACCCGCCGTACATGGCGGATCCGGCGGAGCGCGCCTATCGCCACGGTGGCGGAACACTCGGCGCGGGGCTCTCGCTGCGCATCGTCGAGCAAGCGCTAAATCGGCTGGCTCCCGGTGGTTCGCTGCTGCTCTATACCGGCGTGGCGATGGTCGATGGCCGTGATCCATTCCTCGACACGGTGCTGCCGCGACTCGATGAAAAACGCTTCGCCTGGACGTACCGTGAAATCGATCCGGATGTCTTCGGCGAAGAGCTGCTGAACCCTGGATATCAACGGGTCGACCGGATCGCCGTGGTGGCGTTGACCGTCACCCGAATGGGCTGAAATCAGGCAGGTGCACGATGAACAGGAACCTCGACGACTACAACCGCATGCGCGATTTCTCGGCAACCTCGGAGCCGGCGGCAGTCAAACGCTCGGGCCGCAAAACCGCCGCCGAGCACGCCTTGCAGTTCTGCATCCAGAAGCACGACGCTTCGCACCTGCATTATGACTTTCGCCTGGAACTCGACGGCGCGCTGAAGAGTTGGGCAGTGCCGAAGGGGCCGTCGCTGGATCCCAAGGTCAAGCGCCTGGCAGTGCACGTCGAGGATCATCCGCTGGATTACGCGACCTTCGAGGGCAGCATTCCCGAAGGGCATTACGGCGCGGGGGATGTGATTGTCTGGGATCGCGGCGTGTGGATTCCGCAGGAGGATCCGCAACAGGCCTACGCCAAAGGCAAGCTCAAATTCGAACTGCAAGGCGAGAAACTCGGCGGGATCTGGAATCTGGTGCGCACGCACATGCCGGGGAAAAAGGAGCAGTGGTTCCTTATCAAGCATCAGGACGGTGCGGCGCGGCCGCAAGATGATTACGACGTGCTAGTCGCTGAGCCGGACAGCGTGTTGAGCGAACGCACCCTCGTCGACAAACCGAAACTCGCCGCCGAACAAAGCAGACCGGTGAAGAAACCCGCCGCCAATTCGCGCAAAAAAGCCACCGGCACGCTGACGGGCGCGCACAAAGCCAAGCTGCCGGCGCAGCTCAAACCCGAATTGGCCACGCTGGTCGACAGTGCGCCTGAAGGGCAGTGGAGCTACGAAATCAAATTCGATGGCTACCGGATCATGGCGCGGATCGATCACGACCAGGTGCAACTGTTCACCCGCAACGGCCACGATTGGACGCACAAGTTGCCGCAACAGGCCGAAGCCTTGGCCGCGCTGGGTCTGGAATCGGCTTGGCTGGACGGCGAAATGGTCGTCGCCAACGAACATGGCGTGCCGGATTTTCAGGCGCTGCAAAATGCTTTCGAGGCTGGGCGCAGTGGCAACATTCTCTACTACCTGTTTGATCTGCCGTATCTCAACGGCGTCGACTTGCGTGAGGTGCCGGTTGAAGAGCGTCGAGCCGCGCTGGCGACCATCCTCGGCGCGCAGAAAAATCCGCTGCTGCGCTATTCGGAAGCCTTCGACGAAACCCCGGATGCGTTGCTCAACAGCGCTTGTCAGATGCAGATGGAAGGCCTGATCGGCAAACGCCTCGGCTCGCCTTACGTGTCGCGACGCAGCGGCGACTGGATCAAACTGAAGTGCAAGCATCGGCAGGAATTTGTCGTCGTCGGCTACACCGATCCGAAAGGTTCGCGCAGTGCCTTCGGTGCCTTGCTGCTCGGTCTGCATGATCGCGACAGCGGCGAATTGCGCTACGCCGGCAAGGTTGGCACGGGCTTCAACGAAGCGACGCTGAAAAGCATTCTGGCGCAGCTGAAACCGTTGCAGGTGAAGAAGGCTGCCGTGGTCAATCCGCCGAGCGGTTTCGAGGCCAAAGGCGTGCACTGGCTCAAGCCGAAATTGTTGGCCGAAATTGCCTTCGCTGAAATGACTAAGGACGGCTCGGTGCGCCACGCCGTGTTCCATGGTTTGCGCGATGACAAACCGGCCAAGGACATCACTGAGGAGCGAGCGAAACCGGTGAAGACTTCAGAGACGAAATCCGCAGCGAAAAGCCCTGCAAAAAAACCGGCGAAAAAAGTGCCCGCGGAAAAGGCTGAGACTGCGCCGTCGCAACTCGGTCTGGCCAACGGCAAGGTTCGCATCACTCACCCTGATCGGGTGATCGACGCGGTCAGCGGCACGACCAAAATGCAACTGGCCGAGTACTACGCGAGCGTCGCCGAATGGATTTTGCCGCAACTCAAGGATCGCCCGGTGGCGCTGGTGCGTGCGCCGGATGGCATTGCGGGTGAACTGTTCTTTCAGAAGAACGCCGAGCGTTTGGCGATTCCCGGCATCAGCACGCTGGACAAAGACGTCACCGGCCAACCGGTGATGCTGATCAACAATGCCGAAGCGCTGATCGGCGCGGTGCAGATGAGCACCGTCGAGTTACACACCTGGAACGCAACCACAGTGGATCTGGATAAACCCGATCGCTTCGTGCTCGACCTCGACCCTGATCCGGCGCTGCCGTGGAAGAGCATGGTCGAAGCCACCGCGCTGACCTTGACCGTGCTCGATGAACTGGGCTTGAAAGCGTTTCTGAAAACCAGTGGCGGCAAGGGTATTCACTTGGTGGTGCCGATCACGCGCAAGCTTGGCTGGGATGAGGTGAAGGATTTCAGCCACGCGATCGTCAGCCATATGGCCAAGCTGTTGCCGGATCGTTTTTCGGCGGTGTCCGGGCCGAAAAACCGTGTCGGGCGGATCTTCATCGACTACCTGCGCAACGGCCTCGGCGCCACCACCATCTGCACTTACTCGGCGCGTACGCGCGAAGGGCTACCGGTGTCGGTACCGCTGTTTCGTGAAGAGGTCGGCGAGATCAAGGGCGGCAATCAATGGAACGTGCATAACGTCCACGAACGGTTGGCCGAGGTTGGCGATGAGCCGTGGGCAGATATGAAGAAAACCCGGCAGAGCATCACCGCTGAGATGCGCAAACGAGTCGGCATGAAAAAGTGATCAGCTGTCGCGCAGCAAGTCGTGGGCGTTAAGCAATTCAAAAGCGATTTCGGGGTTGTTGTTCAGGCCCCGTCGAATCGCCGTTGGAATCGACTTGCGCGTTTTGCGGCACAGGCCCGGCAGCGCGTCGATTTCGATCTCGATGCCGAGCATGGTGCGCACTTCGTGAAAACCCGGTGAGACGTCGACGCGAATGCCCAACTGCTCGAACATGCGTTTTTGCAGGTGCCGGAGGTCGTCGAGGTTTTTCAGTTTTTCGAGGCGCGCGAGCAGAACTTTTTCTTCCTCGCGGGTCAGGCGCAGGATGCGCAAGTCCGCACCGGGTGTGTCCAGCAACGGGCCGCGCCCGCAATCGCAGGCGCCGGGTGGGCAGGGGGAGCGCAAAGGCGCAGTCTTTGTCATGGCCTCCATCATAGAGGCCGTCGGACAGTTTTGCCTATGCGCCGTCAGCGGCCATCCATCGGCTGCTTGCTCTTTGCCGGTTACTGATTCAGGCCTTCGTAATGCACCAGAATGGCATTGGCGAGGTCTTCATCGCTGGCGTTGATGCCGGGATTTTCCTGACGAACCTGTTGCAACACCGACTCAAGATAAACCCCGCGAATGGCTCCGCCGCTGGCGACAAAGGCAGACAAGTCGTCACGCGCCGGAATCACCATTTTGTGATCCTTGAAGGTCGAATACAGCGAAGCGGAAACGCCGGCCGAAGTGGCCACATCCCCCGCATCGACCTTGGCCATAGCGGAGCCGACGGGCAGGCATAAGAGTAAAGAAGAAACGAGCAATAACTTACGCATGACGGGGTTCCTCCACAAGCGCTAAGCAAAAAGGGAAGGACTGCATAATGTGAGAGGTGCGCGGAGGGCGGGAGTTCCGTGAGGCGTTAATTCTGCAGACGCGGGCACGCCATGGCGGGTGCCCGGTCTTGACGCGAGTTCTATCAAATCACGCCACAGGCCATACGATCACCGCCACCACCCAGGGGTTTTGGCATGTCGGAATGGTTGTCGCCACCGGCGTGAATCATCAGCGCGTGGCCCTTGATCTCGGAGATTTTCTTCAGGCGCGGCGCCAGCACCGGGTAATTGGCGATACCGTCAGCGGTCACGTACACCGCCGGCAGGTCACCGAGATGGCCGTCAGCGTATGGGCCGAGGTGCTTGCCGGTTTTCTGCGGATCGAAGTGCCCGCCAGCTGCCAGCGCCGCGCCTTTGACGCCGTCCTTCATGCCCGGCTCGCAACTGCCGTTTTCATGCACGTGAAAACCGTGCACGCCGGCCGGCAGGGATTTCAGATCAGGAGTAAACAACAGGCCATACGGCGTCTCACTGACGGTAATCGAGCCGATCGCCTGCGGTGCACCGTCGGCGCTGACCAGATTGATCGCGACTTTTTCCGTCGCTGCCTGAGCAGTGCCGATTGCGAAGGTGCCGAGCAGGCCTAACCACAGTGCGCGTTTCATAAGCGTTTCCTTGTGCTGCATGAGTTTTCAGAACGACGGACTCAATAGCCTGCCGGCATTAACCGGCGATGAAGGCCTTGTCCGCGTGCGTTGAAAAATGAGACTTGCCGCTCAAACTGAAAGTTTTATCGCCGTTGCCCTGCGCGCAGACATCTGCCGACACGCTCTGGCGCAGCAGACCAGCGCAAATAGGCTTAACTCTAGGACTGACAGGCCTTTACCGGCGTCCCCCAAGGAGAAACCCACGGTGTCGATCAAACTGCGTTTAGTGTTGCTGATTGTTGCCATCTGCTGAAGGCCTTCGCGAGCAAGCCCGCTCCCACATGGGGAATGATGGTGTTACATATATTGCATTTACACCGCAGAAACCTTTGGGAGCAGAGCTTGCTCGCGAAGAGGCCCGTCCAGTCACCCCAATACTTAAATGCCCGCCCCAAGATTCATGTTCAACCCCCTCCAGCCGATAAGCCCCTGAATGCAAAAGGACTATCAAGTCGGGAACAGACGCGCGGGTTTGTCCTGACGTGATATTCTTCGCGCCAACTTGTTTTGACCTAATTCAGTCTGCTTGCCCTCGGGTGGGCTGACGGAATCCCTGTCGCTCAAGTAGCTGATGCCAATAATGATAAGAAACCAGTTCAGAAGGGACATTAACTGAGGTCGATGCGGTACGTCGGCCTTGTGTGCCCACCCGTCAAAATTGCAGTGTGCCGGAATCTGCGACGCCAGCCTGAGCGTCACCAAAGCGGATCGCATGCTGATAACAGCGACGGGCGGAAGGCGTTTTATCATAGGTGCTACGGATGTTTAAGAAAGTGAACACAGCTCTGCTGGGGCTGGCTTTGGCGATGGGGATGTCGTCCGCCAATGCTGAAGAAGCAAAGAAAGTCGACGTGCTGTTGATCGGCGGCGGCATCATGAGCACCACCCTGGGTGTGTGGATCAATGAGCTGGAGCCAAGCTGGTCGATGGAAATGGTCGAGCGCCTCGACGGCGTCGCCCTCGAAAGCTCCAACGGCTGGAACAACGCCGGTACCGGTCACTCGGCTCTGGCTGAGCTGAACTACACCCCGGAAGATGACAAAGGCAACGTGACGATCCCGAAAGCTGTCGAGATCAACGAAGCGTTCCAGGTGTCCCGTCAGTTCTGGGCCTGGCAGGTTCAGCAAGGCGTTCTGAAGAACCCTCGCTCGTTCATCAACACCACGCCGCACATGAGCTTCGTGTGGGGTGATGACAACATCAAGTTCCTCAAAAAGCGCTACGAAGCCCTGCAAGCGAGCCCGCTGTTCGCCGGCATGCAGTACTCCGAAGACCCAGCTGTGATCAAGAAGTGGGTTCCGCTGATGATGGAAGGGCGTGACCCGAACCAGAAAATCGCGGCCACCTGGAGCCCGCTGGGTACCGACATGAACTTCGGCGAAATCACCCGCCAGTTCGCTGCCCACCTGCAAACCAAGCCTAACTTCGATCTGAAACTGTCGAGCGAAGTCCAGGACATCACCAAGAATGCCGATGGCACTTGGCGCGTCAGCTACAAAAACCTGAAAGACGGCAGCAAAACCGAAACCGACGCCAAGTTCGTGTTCATCGGCGCTGGCGGCGGTGCACTGCACCTGCTGCAGAAGTCGGGCATTCCTGAAGCCAAGGAATACGCTGGCTTCCCGGTAGGCGGCTCGTTCCTGGTGACCGATAACCCGACCATCGCTGAACAGCACCTGGCCAAGGCCTACGGTAAAGCTTCGGTTGGCGCGCCACCGATGTCGGTTCCACACCTGGACACCCGTGTTCTGGACGGCAAGCGCGTTATCCTGTTTGGCCCATTCGCGACCTTCAGCACCAAGTTCCTCAAAGAAGGCTCGTACCTGGACCTGCTGACCAGCACCACCACCCACAACATCTGGCCTATGACCAAGGTCGGCATCAAGGAATACCCGCTGGTCGAGTACCTCGCTGGCCAACTGATGCTGTCGGATGAAGACCGTCTGAACGCGCTGAAGGAATACTTCCCGAACGCCAAAGCCGAAGACTGGCGCCTGTGGCAAGCCGGCCAACGCGTGCAAATCATCAAGCGTGATGAAGCCGCTGGCGGCGTGCTGAAACTGGGTACCGAAATCGTTGCTGCACAAGACGGCTCCATCGCCGGCCTGCTGGGCGCATCGCCAGGCGCGTCGACCGCTGCACCGATCATGCTGAGCGTGTTGCAGAAAGTCTTCAAAGACAAAGTGGCTAGCCCAGAGTGGCAAACCAAGCTGCACCAGATCGTGCCGAGCTACGGCACTCAGCTGAACAGCGATCCAGCGAAAGTGGCCGAAGAGTGGGCTTACACCGCCAAGATCCTCGAACTGCCGACGCCTCCAGTGATCGGTCAGGCTGCTGCTCCGGCTGCACCTGCGGCTGAAAAAGCTGAAGCCCCGAAGGAAAACGCTGCACGTGACATGGCTCTGTAATTAGACCCCTGACACACAAAGCCCACTGTACCGGCGACGGTCAGTGGGCTTTTTTTATCCCTCGATATCCCTCTGTATTCCCTAGTATTTCCTGTAGGAGCTGCCGAAGGCTGCGATCTTTTGATCTTGTTTTAGAATCAAAAGATCGCAGCCTTCGGCAGCTCCTACAGAATTGTTTCGGTGTTGAGGTGTTGAGGTGTTCAGGTGTTCAGGTGTTCAGATGTCAGGGTTTCGCGGAGGCCAGATAAGCGCCAAGCCGCCGCCCCATCTCTTCGCCCAACGCCTGCAACCCACTCAACGGCCGCACCATCACTTCAAACTCGACGATCTTGCCCTGCTCATCAAAGCGAATCATGTCGATGCCTTTCAGTTCCTTCGTCCCGACCTTGGCGCTGAACTCCAGAATCACATTCAAACCATCCGCCGTCGCCAGCTCACGGTGATATTCAAAGTCTTGAAACACCTCGAACACCGTATTGAGGATCATCGACACCACCGGCGCGCCCGGGTAGGGCGTGTGCGCCATCGGTGAGCGGAATACGGCTTTGGCGTCAAGCAACTCGGGCAGGGCGCTCAAGTTGCCGGTGCGGATCATCTCGTGCCAGCGGTTCAGCGATTCGGCAACGTTGGGCTGCAGGTTCAGTTCGGACATGGATTTACCCCAGAGTTTTTTATTGTTTTTGCACGACCGCAGTCACTCTAGCCTGTAGGAGCTGTCGAGTGAAACGAGGCTGCGATCTTTTGATCTTGATGTTCAAGGATCCAGATCAAAAGATCGCAGCCTTCGGCAGCTCCTACAGATCAGATGTCATCTGATACGCTTTTTTCGATTCTATCTGCCTCTGTAACCGGTTCAGTCACCGGCTCAAAATACCCCGGCAGTGCGGTCACTCACGGCAGTCCTTCATTCCGAAGCGTCCATTGCACCGCAAACCCTGCATTGAGGAGAGCTCTATGTTCAAGATGGCGATTTTCCTGGGTGGATTTCTGACATTGACCATTCTGATCGGCGTGCTCGCAACGATTTCTCCGGTTTGAAACGCGTCGTGAACAGTTTTCACGACCCGATCCAGCAACAAACCCTAAGGGGTTGTTAGAACTTTTGAAGAAAACCGAACAGCTCAAGTGACCGGTATTAGACTCCCCTGAAGCTCCAATTTTATTTAGGGCTGAGCCCCGATCCATTGTGGCGAGGGAGCTTGCTCCCGCTGGACTGCGCAGCAGGCCCTGTTTTGAACTGAAGAGCGGGGGGCCGCTCGCACCCCAGCGGGAGCAAGCTCCCTCGCCACAGGTTCGGCGTCGTCCTTAACTTTTCGGGGAACGTCCGCCATGCGTCATTCACCATGGACTCACTGATCACCGCCGCCAGCCGTGCGCTTGCGGCGGGGGATCCGTTGGCGGCACTGAATTTCGTCGCCCTGCGCGAAGACCCGCCGGCGCTGGCGTTGCGCGGTATTGCCATGGCGCAGTTGGGCGATCTGCCGCGTGCCAAGGCGTTGTTGCAGCGGGCGGTGAAGGCGTTCGGTCGCAATGAGCCGCTGTCGCGGGCGCGTTGTCTTGTTGCCGAGGCCGAAGTGGCGCTGGCGGCGCGCGATCTGGGCTGGCCGATGGAGGCGCTGGAAGCGGCGCGTCGGTTGCTGGAGGATCACGGCGACCGGCTCAACGCGGCGCATGCGCGTTACTTGCAGATTCGTCGATTGTTGTTGATCGGTGAGCTGGATGACGCTGATCATTTGCTAGCTGAACAGGATCCTGCACCACTTCCGCCAGCCTTGCGTGCCGCCCATGAACTGGTGGCGGCGGGCATCGCCTTGCGCAGGGTTCAGGCGCACAGGGCGCAGGCGGCACTGGTTCGCGCGCAACACGCGGCGCGGGAGGCTGGCATTGAGGCGTTGAGCGTTGAAGTCGAGCACGCCGCGCAAATCCTTGAGGCGCCGGTTGCCAGATTGATCATCAGCGGAAAAGAGCAGCCGCTGAAACTCGCAGAAGTAGAAACCCTGTTCGCTTCAAAAGCGCTGGTCATCGATGCCTGCCGCTACAGCGTGCGCGGCGCCGGCATGACGGTTGGGCTGGCCAGCCGACCGATTTTATTCAGGCTCGCCAGACTGCTGGCCGAAGCCTGGCCGGGCGATGTCTCGCGAGAGGCGCTGATTGCCAAGGCTTTCCGTTTGCAACTCAGCGACGAATCGCACCGGGCGCGGCTACGCGTTGAAATCGGCCGCTTGCGCTCAGCGCTGCAACCGCTGGCGAACATCCGCGCCACGCCTCGCGGGTTTACGTTGGTGGCGGAAGAGGTGGCGCTGCTGACGTTACCGGTCGAGGACAAACATGCGGCGCTGCTGGCCTTGCTCGCGGATGGCGAAGCGTGGTCGAGCTCAGCACTGGCACTCGCATTGGGCAGCAGTCAACGCCAAGTGCAACGAGCGCTCGAGACACTGGCCTCGGAAAACAAAATCCAGTCCTTCGGTCTGGGCCGATCACGACGCTGGATGACGCCGCCGGTGCCGGGTTTCGCGACGATCTTGTTACTCCCGGTGTCGCTGGGCAATGGCTAGGCTGGTCTCAACCAACACGAGGAAGCCCCCATGAAACACGCAAACGCAGAAATTCTTCGCGAATACGGCCCGTTCGAAGGGATCGACGGCATCCACGGCGTGACCTTCGGCGGTCAGCAAGTCTGGTTCGCCAGCGACGGTCAGCTCAATGCGCTGGATCCGGCCAGCGGCGAAACCGTGCGCACGCTCAAGGTCGGCGCTGATGGCGGCACCGCGTTCGATGGCAAGCATTTGTTCCAGATCGCCGACCGCCATATCCATAAGATCGACCCGGCCACCGGGCGCATCCTCAACAGCATCGCCGCGCCCGGTGGTGGCAACGATTCCGGCATGGCCTGGGCCGAGGGTTCGTTATGGGTTGGTCAGTATCGCGACCGTAAAATCCATCAGATCAACCCGGAAACCGGCGAGATTTTGCGCACGCTGGAGTCGAACCGCTTTGTCACCGGCGTGACGTGGGTTGATGGTGCGCTGTGGCATGGCACCTGGGAAGGCGAGGAGAGCGAACTGCGGCGGATCGATCCGGGTAACGGTGAGGTACTGGAAAGCCTGACGATGCCCGACGGGACTGGCGTGTCGGGGCTGGAGGCGGATGGCAAGGATCGGTTCTATTGTGGTGGCGGGAATAGCGGGCGGGTGCGGGCGGTGCGTCGGCCCAAATAAATTGAGGGTGGCTGATCTGCCCTTTCGCGAGCAAGCCCGCTCCCACATTTTGGCCGGTGTACGCCGAACCATTGTGGGAGCGGGCTTGCTCGCGAAGAGGCCCGTCGAGTCAACGCAAAATCACGGTGCACCAAACAGCATCGTCCAGTAAACCCCTTCATCACTACGCGCCTCGCTGGCAAAACCCGCTCCCACCTGGGTAAACATCGGGTTCATCAAATTGGCGCAATGCCCCGGACTGGCCAGCCACCCGGCCATCGCCTTGCCCGGCGAACTCTGCCCGGCGGCAATGTTTTCACCAATTTGCCGGCCACGGTAACCCGCCGCTCTAGCGCGATCTGCCGGCAAATCACCGTCCGGATCACGATGCGCAAAATAATTGCCATAAGCCATGGCCTTACTGTGCCCTTGTGCGGCCGCGCCCAGCGCAGCGTTCCAGCTCAGCGGTCGGGCGGCAGCGAAGCGTTGACGCCCACACATCCGTGGCCGGGCGCGAGCGGCATTGACCTCGGCGAGCAGCGCTTTGCCGACGCTGCGGTTATCGCCGACACGGTTGTCGAGCACCGGCCGCGCCAGCACCACCTGCCATTCACTGCGCGAACGGCTGATGCCGATGTCGGCGTACTGACTGTCGAGCAATGCGCCGCAGTAGTTGCTTTGCAGCCGGTCGAAGGCTTCGTCGGCATCCTCTGCACCGACGATGCGGATGCTGCGTACCGTCACCGCTGCATATCCGGACGATTTCAGCGCCTCGCGCATGCCGCCGCCGTAGCCATAGCCGATGGGCAGCGCGAGATTTTCTTTCAACGCCAGCGGAGCCAGGCGCTGCGCGGGGCGTCGGTCGCAGCGTTGCGGGTGGGCGCGGTAGTCGTTGATGGCCGCGACCAGTTGGCGTTCGGCGCCGGCGTGGGCGGATTGAGCAAACAAAGGCGAAAGCAGCAGGCACAGCGAAACCAGACGAAGTGGGCGGGCGGTGTGGCGCATGGAGTGGACGGCTCAGGAGAGGAAAAAGCGGCGCGTGTAGGACTGGGCTTTTTGGACTTGGTTCAGGGTGGCAGGTGTGGTTTTTTTCTGGGGTATTGATGTGGTTTGGCCGGCCCCTTCGCGAGCAAGCCCGCTCCCACACTGGTTTGGTGTACACCGGACAAAATGTGGGAGCGGGCTTGCTCGCGAAGAGGCCAGACCCGCCAACACAAATATCAGCGATTCAACACATCCCCCATCCACCGCAAATACTCCCCCCGCTCGGAAATCGAGTTATGCCCCGAATCCGGCACCACCTTAAGCACCGCCACCCCCTTGTGGAAATTCCCTAACAACCGCTCGGTACTGTCCCGCGCAATCACCTCGTCATCACTCGCCGCCAGCAACAACGTCGGCACGCGAATATGCGCCGCGTATTTGCCTGATTCATAACGATCCTTGAGCAACCACTTCACCGGCACCCACGGATATTGCTTCACGGCGACTTCTTCGAGGCTGTTGTACGGCGTCACCAGAATCAAATTCTGCACCGGCCGTTGACTGGCCAGACGCACCGCGACGCCCGAACCCAGACTGCGCCCGATCACCGCCACCTGCGGATGGCTGGCGTACACCTGATCAAACAGCGCCAGCGCATCCTCGGCAATTGCCTCCTCGGAAGGCTTGCCGCCGCTGCCGCCAAACCCTCGATAGTGCAGAAAGTACAGCGCGTAATCCGGGAACGCCGCGGCGAACTCCGGCAGATTGTGCGAGACATCCTCGGCATTGCCGCCGAAATAGATCAGCGCCCGTTGCCCGACACGCTCGCGGGTGGTCACCCAGACGTCGGCATCCGGCATCGATAATTTCAGCCGTGACTCCGCCGACTCCACCGTGCCGGCCTGCGGAAAATAGATCAGCGAGCGCTGAAAAACGAACAGCGCCGCGCACAGCACCAGGTACACAGCGACGATCAATGCGACGAGTAACATCAGGGTTCGGGACATTCGGCTACTTTTAACGGGGTAAGGAAGTCGGCAGTCGCAGTGTAGTCCAGCGATTTCGCCAGACGGTCTGCGCACACAACATGCAACAGATTCACGCAGCAGGGGAACCAGCATGAGCCACACTGAGGGTTACTCCCGTCGCCGATTGCTCACGCTGGCTGCCGGGGTTTCGGCAGTCTTCACTTTTGATCGGGCGTTGGCCACTGCCGCGCCACCCGCGACTATCCGAGGCCAAACCATGCAGACCCGCGCCATCCCCTCCAGCTCCGAGTCATTGCCCCTGGTCGGTCTGGGCACGTATCGCGGTTTCGATGTGGCGCCGGGCGACCCGGCTTATCGGCAGCTGCCGGCGGTGCTCGATGAGCTGTTCACCAAGGGTGGCACGGTGATCGACAGCTCACCCATGTATGGTCGCGCCGAGCAGACCACCGGCGAATTGCTGTCGATCCATGAACCCCGCTCGCCGGCGTTTCTGGCGACCAAGGTGTGGATACGCGGGCGCGAGGAGGGCATCGCGCAGATGGAGCAGTCGTTCAGCCTGCTGCGCACCGAACGCATCGACCTGATGCAGATCCACAACCTGCTCGACTGGCAAACCCACCTGCCGACCCTGCGCGAATGGAAAGAACAGGGGCGCATCCGCTACATCGGCATCACTCATTACACGTCCTCGGCTTACGATGAAGTCGAAGCGGTGCTGAAGAATGAGCAACTGGATTTTCTGCAAATCAACTACGCCCTCGATGATCGAGGTGTGGAGAAACGCATCCTGCCACTGTGCCGCGAGCGCGGTGTGGCGGTGATCTGCAATCGGCCGTTTGGTGGCGGTGCTTTGCTGGGCCGGCTCAAGGGCAAACCTTTGCCGGCGTGGGTGTCGGACGTCCAGGTCAACAGCTGGCCGCAACTGGCGCTGAAGTTTCTGCTGGCGCATCCGGCGGTGACCTGTGTGATTCCGGGGACGAGCAATCCGCGTTATATGGCCGACAACGTCAGGGCCGGATTCGGGCCGATGCTCACCGATGCGCAGCGGCATCAGTTGATTGCGTTGGTAGGTTAGTCCTTGGAGATATCCAGTTTGCGACGAATCTTGCAGGAGCCGAGCTTGCTCGCGAAAGCGGTGTATCAGTCAGCGAAAATATCGACTGATATGGCCTCTTCGCGAGCAAGCTCTGCTCCTACGGAAAACAGGTTGGCGGTTGGGGTCAGGGGCGATAGCGCAACGCCTCCAGCAACAACGCAAACGCCGGTGCCGCCTGACGCCGGCTCGGGTAGTAGAGGTGATACCCGGCGAAGGTCGGGCACCAATCCTCAAGCACTTGCTGCAAGCGACCATCGGCCAGATACGGGGCGACGATGTTCTCCGGGATGTAGCTCAAACCGAAACCATCCAGCGCCGCATCAAGTAACGGGTAGACGCCGTTCAACGTGATCTGCCCGGATACCCGCACTTTCAGGCTTTCGCCATCCTTCTCGAACTCCCAGCTATAGAGCCCGCCGTTGGTGGGCAGGCGCAGGTTGTTGCAGGCGTGGTCGGTCAGGTCGCGTGGGGTTTGCGGGGCGGGGCAGCGGGCGAAATACGCGGGCGAGCCGACCACCGCCATGCGCATGTCCGGGCCGATGCGCGTGGCGATCATGCCTTGCGCAACGTCTTCGCCCAACCGAATGCCGGCGTCGAAGCCCTGGCCGGCGATGTCGACGAAACCATAATCACAGCTGACTTCGACAGCGATGTCGGGATATTTCGGCAGGAACTCCTTGAGTACCGGGCGCAGCAGCCAGTCCAGCGAATGGTCAGTGGCGTTGATGCGGATTTTGCCCGCCGGGGTTTCGCGCAAGTTGCTCAGGGACGCCAGTTCCACTTCGATCTCTTCGAAACGCGGGCCGATGGTTTGCAGCAGGTGCTCGCCAGCCTCGGTGGGAGAGACGCTGCGCGTGGTGCGCGTCAACAGGCGCAGGCCAAGGCGCGCTTCGAGGGCGCGAATGGTGTGGCTCAGCGCCGATTGCGAGACGCCGAGTTTGGCGGCAGCTTTGGTGAAGCTGCGTTCGCGGGCCACGGCGAGAAAGGCGAGCAGGTCGGTGGCGTTTTCCCGAAGCATTGATGAGTGTCTCGCATAAGTTTTTTCGAATTCTAGTCGATTATCTGAAGAGTGCGGGTCGGTAAAGTGATGGCATTGATTCTCTGGAGTAACTTGCCATGAACCCGATTGCTGCTTCCGCTCTGACCCTTTCCCTGTTGGCAGGTGAAGTGCAGGCCAATGAAAATCCTCGCGTGAGCGTTACGCCGAACGGCTCGCAACCTTCGGCCCGTGGCCCGGCGGATTGGTTCACCGGCACTGTGCGTGTTGATGCACCGTTCAAGGGGTCAGATGAAGCGCGGGTCAGCGGCGCTACGGTGACGTTCGAGCCGGGCGCGCGCACGGCGTGGCACACCCATCCACTAGGGCAGACATTGATCGTCACCGCCGGGGCGGGTTTCGTGCAGGAATGGGGGCAACCGGTACGCGAGATTCGCCCGGGGGATACCGTATGGATTGCGCCGGGTGCCAAACATTGGCACGGGGCGGCGCCAACCACGGCGATGACGCATATCGCAATTGCTGAAGTGCTTGATGGCAAGGTGGTGGAGTGGATGGAGCAGGTGAGCGCTGAGCAATACCCGCGATCCGAGTAGAGTCTTTCCCCTCACCCCAGCCCTCTCCCGGGGGGAGAGGGGGCCGACCGAGGTGTCTCGCGAGTTGCATCGACCTGAAAAACCCCATCGATTATGGATTTAAAGCAGTACGTTCAAGTCGATGCATTTCGCCAATATCCCCCAATCAGTCCCCTCTCCCTTTGGGAGAGGGCTAGGGTGAGGGGCTCTTTCAGGCGTTTAAATCATCTCCGGCAACGACGACAGAATTTTATCCAGCGTAATCGGATACTCCCGCACCCGCGCGCCCGTGGCGTTATAGATCGCATTCGCCACCGCCGCGCTCACTCCGCAAATCCCCAACTCACCGACACCTTTCGCCTTCATCGGCGAAGAAATCGGATCGGTTTCATCAAGAAAAATCACCTCCTGATGCGGAATGTCGGCATGCACCGGCACTTCATATCCCGCCAGATCATGGTTAACAAAAAAACCAAGCTTCCTGTCGATTGACAGTTCTTCCATCAACGCCGCACCGACGCCCATGGTCATCGCGCCGATCACCTGACTGCGCGCCGCTTTCGGGTTAAGAATCCGTCCCGCCGCACACACCGCGAGCATGCGCCGCACGCGGATTTCGCCAGTCGCCGCGTCCACAGCCACCTCAACGAAATGCGCACCAAACGTCGACTGCTGATATTGCTTGGCAAGGTCGGCAAATTCGATGCTGTCCTCGGCCACCAACACGCCGTTTTGCGCAGCATTACGCAGCGGCACTCGCTTGTCGCCGACGCGCACTTCACCGTCGACAAACTCAGCCTGATCCGCCGCCAACCCGAGCTTGCCCGCCACGGCCTCGCGCAGTTTCATGCACGCGGCATACACCCCGGCGGTCGAGCAGTTGGCGCCGAATTGGCCGCCAGAACCCGACGAAACCGGGAAGCTCGAATCGCCCAGGTGCACCGTCACGTCCTTCAAACCCACGCCCATCATCTCGGCGGCTGTCTGCGCGATGATCGTGTAGCTGCCGGTGCCGATGTCGGTCATGTCGGTTTCCACGGTGACTTTGCCGTCGCGTTCCAGCTTCACCCGCGCGCCCGATTTGACCAGCAGGTTGTTACGGATCGCTGCCGCCACGCCCATGCCGATCAGCCAGCGACCTTCGCGGCGGGTGCCCGGCTGAGCATTGCGCTGGCTCCAGCCGAACTTGTCGGCGCCGGTTTGCAGACATTCGATCAAGCGGCGCTGGGAAAACGGCCGCTCGGTTTTCACCGGATCGACCTGAGTGTCGTTGAGGATGCGGAACTGGATTGGATCAAGTTTCAATTGCTCGGCCATTTCGTCCATGGCGATTTCCAACACCATCAGCCCGGGCGTTTCGCCGGGCGCGCGCATGGAATTGCCTTCGGGTAGATCAAGCGGCGCGAGGCGCATCGTGACCAGCCGATTTTCAGCGGCGTAGAGCAATTGACTCGGCTGCGCCGCGACCTCGACTTTGCCATCCTCCAGGTTGCCCGACCAGCCTTCGTGGGCGATTGCCGTGAGTTTGCCGTCCGCCGTCGCACCCATGCGAATGCGCTGAATAGTGGCGGGGCGGTGGGTGGTGTTGTTGGCCATTTGCGGGCGGGCGAGGGCGACTTTTACCGGTCTGCCAGCCATCCGTGCGCCGAGTGCAGCGAGGATGGAGTCGGCGCGGATGAACAGTTTGCCGCCGAATCCGCCGCCAATGTACGGCGAAATCAGGCGGACTTTTTCCTTCGGCAAACCGAGGGTGGTGGCGATATCGTCGACGCTCCAGGCGATCATCTGATTGGACGTCCACAGCGTCAGCTCATCGCCTTTCCACGCGGCCAATGTGGCGTGCGGCTCCATCATCGCGTGTGACTGATCCGGCGTCGTGTAGGTCTGATCGAACTGCACCGGCGCGGCTTCGAACGCCTTGGCGAAATCACCGTGGCTGACGTCTGGCAACTCTTCTTTCGGCTCGACGCCTTTGTCGCGCACGCTGGCCAGATCGAACTCGCCAGTGGCCGCCACGTAATCAACCTTGACCATTTGCGCGGCGGCGCGCGCCTGTTCGAAAGTCTCCGCAACGACCAAGGCGACAGCCTGGTGATAGTGTTGAATTTCCGGCCCGGCGAGCAGGTGCGCGGCGTTGTATTTGCCCTTGCCGAGCTTGCCCGCGTTGGCGGCAGTGACGATTGCCAGCACGCCCGGCGCGGCTTTCGCGTCTTCAAGGTCGATGTTGTTGATCCGGCCCTTGGCAATGGCTGAGCCGACCATGAAGCCGTAAGCCTGATTGGCCACTGCCTCGTGTTGCTCGTAGGCGTACGGCGCCTGACCGCTGGTTTTCAGCGGGCCTTCGATGCGGTCGGTGGGTTTGCCGATGACCTTTAACTGGTCGATCGGGTTGGTGGTGGCGGGCGTGTCGAATTTCATGCTTGTTCCCTCGCTTGCGCCAACACCGAACCGAGCGTGCGCTCGACCAGGGTCAGTTTGAATTGGTTATCGTGGGTCGGCGTCGCGCCATCGAGCAGGCGTGCGCTGATAGCTTTTGCGCCGTCGGGCAGCAGCGCTTCGGCGGCTTCGACGCGCCACGGTTTCGGCGCGATCCCGCCGACGGCGATACGGCCGCTGCCATCCTTTTGCAGAATCAGGCCGACCGAAACCAGCGCAAATGCGTACGACGAGCGATCACGCACCTTGTGATAAATGTGCGTGCCGCCGACGGGGGCAGGCAGGGTCACGGCGGTGATGAATTCGCCGGGCGTGAGGCTGGTTTCAATGTTCGGCGTGTTGCCGGGCAACTGATGAAAATCGGCCATGGCGATGCTGCGGGTGCTGCCGTCGGGTTTCACCGTTTCGATCTGTGCATCGAGGGCGCGCATGGCGATGGCCATATCGCTCGGGTGCGTGGCGATGCAAGCGTCGCTGACACCGATGATCCCCAGTTGCCGACTGACCCCGCCAATCGCTGCGCAACCACTGCCGGGCTGGCGTTTGTTGCATGCCTGATTGGTGTCGTAGAAGTACGGGCAGCGTGTGCGTTGCAGCAAGTTGCCGGCGGTGGTTGCCATGTTGCGCAACTGGCCGGACGCGCCGGCGAGCAAGGCGCGGGAGAGTAATCCGTAATCCTTGCGCACGCGTTGGTCGGCGGCCAGATCGGTATTACGCACCAGCGCGCCGATGCGCAAACCACCCTCGGGCGTGGCTTCGATCTGATCCAGCCCCAAGTGATTGACGTCGATCAGGTGCAGCGGGGTTTCGATGTCGAGCTTCATCAAGTCCAGCAGATTGGTGCCGCCGGCAATGAACTTGGCGCCTTCAATCTGCGCCGCTTGCGCAGCGGCAGCGGGGGAGTCGGCGCGGCTGTAATTGAACGGTCTCATGCCGGCACCTCCGCGACTTCAGTCATGGCTTCGATGATGTTTGAGTAAGCACCGCAGCGGCAGATGTTGCCGCTCATGCGCTCCTGAAATTCACTGGCGATCAGTTGCGGGGAATCCGTCAGGCTGGGGCTGACATGGCTGGGAATGCCATCGCGGATTTCTTTGATAACTGACACTGCCGAGCAGATTTGCCCGGGCGTGCAATAGCCGCACTGATAACCGTCGTGCTTGATGAACGCGGCTTGCATCGGGTGCAACTGGTCGGGCATGCCAAGGCCTTCGATGGTGGTGATTTCACTGCCTTCGTGCATCACCGCCAGGGTCAGGCACGAGTTGATTCGCCGACCATCGGCAATCACCGTGCAGGCGCCACACTGGCCGTGGTCGCAGCCTTTTTTGCTGCCGGTCAGGTGCAGGTGTTCGCGCAGGGCGTCGAGCAGGGTGGTGCGGTTGTCGACCTCCAGCGCCTGGGGTTTGCCGTTGACTTGAATTGTCACTTTGCTCATGGCGGGTTGCTCCAGGTTGGCCGCATAGGCCTTGAGGCTAATAAACGGGGGCATCGCGAAGGCTGTCGCGGTCACGGCGCCGAGGATTAAAAATCTGCGTCGGGAAATCGTCATGGTTCGATTCCTTGTCTCTCTCAATCAGGGCAGCGGGGTTGCGAATGGCCCAAACGGGCAGCCAGCGTGATCGCCGGTCTCGTTAAGGAGTGACCGCGGGGGGGAGGGAAAGGTTTTGTTGGATTTGCGCTGATGATCAATTCGGATTTTGCGGGGCTGTAGGGGCCTCTTCGCGAGCAAGCCCGCTCCCACAGGGGGAATGCATTTTAAATGTGGGAGCGGGCTTGCTCGCGGAGAGGCCGGCACGACAAACGGTCGATAGTGGCCACTGAATCAACACGGTTTTGTCCGGTCGTATCTGCGGCTGCGCGCACCGTGTCCTGAAGGCAAGGGCAGCGTGGCCGATTCCGTCGTCAAGACCTTGGTTTTAGGGAAGTGTTGAATGAAGCGCGCTACAACGATATTGCTGACCGTGACCGCCGCCGTTTTGCTCGGTGGTTGTGTGGCGGATTTTGATGATGACCATCGCCATGGCCAGCACTACGACCGCGATCATGGCCGTGATTACGACCACGACCGGCGCTGGGACGATCGCGATGATCGCCGCGACGGCCGTCGCTACTACCGTGATCGCGATGATGATTGATTGAATGAAAAGGGCGTCCCATGGGACGCCCTTGTTGTTAAAAGTGAGCGCTCGCCTGGACGCGGGATCGCGTAGGCACGGAGGCCTCGATGTCCAGCAAATGGGTGGCGAGAATGTCGCTCAGAAAGCGGAACTGATCATTGATGCCGACCACTTCATTGCTGAAATGATTGATCGCGGCGGGCATCAGCAGATCTTCGAAAGCTTCGTTGAACACCAGCGCCTGCGTCTTGTGCGACACGTAGTTCTGGTCGTAGTAGTTGCTGCCGAACACCGGGAAACTCACGGAGAGTGTGATGGTGTGAATCATGATGTGAACTCCTCGTTGCGTCTCGGATGTGGCAATCGTGCCTTTGATGGGCGGTGGGCGGAAGGCAATCGTGGCGATGGTGGATATCGATGGCAGTGATGGTTGCGGTTTTTTGTTGCTGCTGATGGTTTCTTCGCGAGCAGGCTCGCTCCCACAGGGGATTGCATTCCAAATGTGGGAGCGAGCTTGCTCGCGAAGGCGTCCGGTCAGGCGATTGATAGGTAGCTGATACACCGCCTTCGCGAGCAAGCCCGCTCCCACAATGGATCAGTGGTGTTTTCAGGTGAGCGGGCCAACGGCCCATCCCCGCACCTATACTCAAATCTGCCTCTTCCTGTTCAAAGGACTCCACCACCGTGAACTTGCGTGCGCTGCTCGTCGCCGCACTGTTTTTGCTGGCCGGCTGCGCCACGTCGGCCCGTGCCCCGGTGTCAGCGCCTAAAGCCGTGTTCGTCTCGCCTGCAACCTGGCAGCAGATCGACCGCGAGATCTTCAGCGCCTCCCAGCAGGCCACCGAGCAGGTCAAGCTGTTTGCCCGCGGTTCGATGGAACATTGGCGCATTCGCGTCTATGAGCAAACTGAAGAAATTTTCATCCCGTGGTTCAGCAGCTACTGGACGCAGGAATGGCTATCGATGAAGGTCAGTTGGTACACCGTCAGTGCCGGTGGCGAACAGGACGCTTCCGCCAAACGCCTGGCGACGTATCTGCTTGAGCAGTATCAGAAAAAAGTGCTGGCGCCGGTGGCGGTGGAGGTCGACCCGGACGCGATTCTCGGTCAGGCCACGGCGTTCTATGCGCAGTTGATGGCCCAGCAGATGCCGCTCATCGCCCAGCGTCATGGCGTGCCGGTTGCTCAGCTCAATGGGCGGTTGCAGAAGATTCCGGCGATCGCGCTCGGCCCTCCGCCAGCGCGCGATGCTTCGTTGTATCAAGTCATCAGCAGCGAACCGCTGAACACGCTGCCGGCGTATGCCGCGCTCATCGACAAGATCCATACCGACGGCGGCGCCAAGGGGATTGCTTCGACTGACGCCGGCATGGCGCCGGTGGCCAAACGCGCGAGCCAGCGCATGGAAGCGGAGATGGCCCCGCGCGGAGCTGCCAGCGCCGTGGCAGCCGCCGCCGGTAAATTGGCCGGTGGGCTGATTTCGGTGGGTGTCGCGGGGATCCGCGCGATCATTCAGGCCAACGACCGCCCCGACAGCGAAGCGTTGATCCGCAACAGTCTCGGCAGCACCTTTGATAAGGCCTGGCTGAAACTGGTGCAGAACCCGACGACCGGCGTTATGGCCGGCACGCTGCACATGGCCGGTCAGGTCGAACGCAATCTGGGTGCGCGGGAGGAACCGTCGGTCGGCTTGGGCGTGAACCGTGTCGAATGGCAGCCGCCGGATTCGACTACTCAGCAGATCGAACCCAACGTACAAGGAGAATGATCATGGCTTACATTGATATTTTCGTGGCGCCTGTGCCGACTGCCAATCGTGAACAGTACAAACAACACTGCGTGATCGCGGCAAAACTGTTCAAGGAATACGGTGCGCTCAGCGTGGCTGAATGCTGGGGCGATGACGTGCCGGACGGCAAGCTCACGTCGTTCCCGATGGCGGTGAAACTCAAAGAAGGCGAAACCGTGGTGTCTGGCTGGCTGATCTGGCCGGACAAAGCCACCCGCGACGCGGGCATGGCAAAAATGATGGAAGACCCGCGCATGCAACCCGATGTCAACCCGATGCCGTTTGATGGGCAGCGCATGATCTACGGCGGCTTCCAATACCTCCTTGAACCTTGACCCCACACCATCCCCTGTAGGCGCTGCGGCACGCTGCGATATTTTGATTTTGATTTTAAAAACAAGATCAAAAGATCGCAGCGTGCCGCAGCTCCTACAGGGATATCGTCACTCGGGTGAGGGGGTGATTCGGCAGCTTTTGCGCTGGCGAATTTCATCATCGCTTGGCCGTTCGCGGACAAATTCGAAGCGCGGTTCACCCTCGCTGTAATGCACCAGCCAGCCCCATTCCAGTTCCTTTTCATCCTGCCCGGGATTCGGCGGTCGGGCCCACCATGGCTCTTTGCTGAGGATCTCGCGCATGGCGGCCTCCGGTTGATGGCAATCCTTGAACTATAGCTGCCTGTCGCGAGTCGTCAGTTCAGGCTGTGTAGAATCCGGCGAATTACGATGAACAGGGGAGCAGGGCCATGACCGATGAAGCGAAGCGACTGTTTTTCGCCCTCGACTGCCCGCCGGTGCAGCGCAAGGCGATTGCTCAGTGGCGCGGCGAGTTGGGTTTGCGCACTGGCAAACCGGTGCCGGCGGAGAATTTTCATCTGACGTTGTTGTTTCTCGGAGCGGTGCCGTTGGTGCAGATCAATCAAGTTTGCGAAGCCGCCAGCAAAGTGCGCACGCCCGGGGAGGCGTTGAGGATTTCGCTGGATCGCTTGCAGGTCTGGCATCGCCCCGGCGTATTGTCGCTGGCACCTGAGCAGGCACCGCAGGCGTTGTTGCGCTTGGTCTATGCGTTGGAACAGGCGATGTTGCCTTTCGGTTTTGAAGAGACACCCCGCGAGTTTCGCCCGCACCTGACGTTGGCCCGTGATTACCGTGCGCCGGAGCCGGAATCCGCTATGCCACCGGAGTTCTTTTTGCGAGCTGAACGCTTTGCCTTGTTTGAATCGCACAAGGGCCGTTATCGCATGCTGCAAGACTGGCCGCTGATTTGAGAGGACAAAAAAAGGCGCCCGAAGGCGCCTGAGAATTCACCTGAGCCGAGGGAGCCAGGTGAGGCCGTTCATAGAGAGGTTGCAGCGGTGGTAAGGCGCTGCGCGAACGGGAAATTTTTACACTGATCGTTCCTACGCTCTGCGTGGGAATGCCTCTTGTGACGCTCCGCGTCACGCTTTGGGACGCAGAGCGTCCCGGGCTGCGTTCCCACGCGGAGCGTGGGAACGACCATCGCGCGTATCAGTTATTTACCGAGCTTCACCCGGGTCCAGCCGCGCGTCATGATGCGCTGCGTGGCAATCGGTTGATCCGGCACGGCGTACAACGTCGCCATCACCGCGTCTGTCGGGTACGAGCCCGGGTCGTTGCGGATCGCTTCGTCCACCAGTGGCGTGGCCGCCGCGTTGGCGTTGCTGTAGCCGATGCTGTTGGTGACTTCGGCGATGATGTCCGGGCGCATCAGGAAATTCATGAATAGGTAGGCGTTGTCGACGTTGCTGGCATCGCGCGGGATGGCGACCATGTCGTAGAAGCTGCCGGCGCCTTCCTTCGGAATGCTGTAATCGATCACCACGTTGTTGCCCGATTCCACCGCGCGGGCCTTGGCCTGCAGCACGTCACCGGAGTAACCGACCGCCACGCAAATGTTGCCGTTGGCCAGATCGGAGATGTATTTCGAAGAATGGAAATACGCCACATACGGACGGATTTTCATGAACAACGCTTCGGCTTCGGCGATGTGCGCGGTGTCCTTGTCGTTCACCGGGTAGCCCAGGTAGTGCAGGGCGGCCGGGAGCATTTCGGTCGGCGAATCGAGGAAGCTGATGCCGCACGCCTTGAGCTTCTCGGCGTTCTCAGGCTTGAACAGCAAGTCCCAGGAGTTGGTCGGGGCGTTGGCGCCGAGCACTTCCTTGACCTTGGCCGGGTTGAAACCGATGCCGATCGAGCCCCACATGTACGGGAACGCATGAGCGTTGTCCGGATCACTGGCGGCGGCGTTCTTCAGCAGCACCGGGTTGAGATTCTTCCAGTTCGGCAGCTTCGATTTGTCCAGCGTCTGATAGACGCCAGCCTTGATCTGTTTGGCCAGGAAACTGTTGGACGGCACGACGATGTCGTAACCGGATTTGCCCGCCAGCAAGCGTGCCTCAAGGGTCTCGTTGCTGTCGAAGACGTCATAGGTCACACGGATGCCGGTCTCGTCTTCGAATTTCTTGACGGTGTCCGGCGCGATGTAATCGGACCAGTTGTAAACACGCAGCACCTTGTCGTTGGCCTGGGCGCCCATGACGATTGCGCCCATTAAGGACAGTGTCAGCAGAGTCCTGCCAAACATTTTCATCGGTACAACTCCATTCTTTTTATTCACATTACGTAAAGCCCCCTCATCCGACTGACCGAGGGGCTGACTACATTTTTGTAGGAGCTGCGGCACGCTGCGATCTTTTGATTTTGTTTTTCAAGATCAACAGATCGCAGCGTTCCGCAGCTCCTACAGAAGCTATCGGCTGTACATGGAACTATGTGGCGAGGGGATTTATCCCCGCTCGGCTGCGAAGCAGTCGCAAAACCTGAATACAGAGTTTTCAGGTAGAACTGCTGGGGCCGCTTCGCAGCCCAACGGGGATAAATCCCCTCGCCACAGTTGTTCATCGGTGTTGCTTAGGCAGTCGCCGCTGCCGGCTGCTGCCACGACTCATTCGCGGTCTGATCCATTGCTTCCTGAATCGCACGCTTGCGGTTGGCTTCTGCCTTGCGGCCGAAGTACCAGACGAGGAAGGTCACCAACGACACCGCCAGCAGAATCAGGCTCGCCACTGCGTTGATTTCAGGTTTCACGCCCAGACGCACGGCCGAGAACACTTCCATCGGCAAGGTCGTCGAACCCGGCCCGGACACGAAGCTCGCCAACACCAGGTCATCCAGCGACAAGGCGAACGACATCATCCCGCCCGCCGCCAGCGACGGCGCGATCATCGGAATGGTGATCAGGAAAAACACCTTGAACGGCTTCGCACCGAGGTCCATCGCCGCTTCTTCGATCGACAGATCCAGCTCGCGAAGGCGGGCGGAGACTACCACTGCCACATAAGCGGCACAAAACGTGGTGTGGGCGATCCAGATGGTGACGATGCCACGCTCCTGCGGCCAGCCGATCAACTGCGCCATGGCCACAAACAGCAGCAACAGCGACAGACCGGTAATCACCTCAGGCATCACCAACGGCGCGGTGACCAGGCCACCGAATAGAGTACGGCCCTTGAAGCGAGTTACACGGGTCAGCACGAATGCCGCCAATGTGCCCAATGCCACCGCAGCAATCGCGGTGTAGCAGGCGATTTCCAGCGAGCGCACCACCGAGCCCATCAGTTGCGTGTTGTCGAGCAGGCCGACGTACCACTTGATCGACCAGCCACCCCACACCGTCACCAGTTTCGAGGCGTTGAACGAGTAGATCACCAGAATCAGCATCGGCAGATAAATGAACATCAGGCCGAAGATCAACATGAACTTGGAAAAACCGAAGCGTTTCATCCTCGTGCCTCCATCTCTTTGGCCTGGCTGCGGTTGAACAGCAGAATCGGCACAATCAGGATCAACAGCATCACCACCGCCAGGGCAGATGCCACCGGCCAGTCGCGGTTATTGAAGAACTCTTGCCACAGCACGCGACCGATCATCAGCGTCTCCGGGCCACCCAGCAGTTCTGGAATCACGAACTCACCGACCACCGGAATGAACACCAGCATGCAACCGGCAATAATCCCGTTCTTGGCCAGCGGCACGGTGATTTTCCAGAAGTTGTTGAAGTTGCTCGAACCCAGATCCGACGCGGCTTCCAGCAGGCTGCCGTCGTGCTTGACGAGGTTGGCGTACAGCGGCAACACCATGAACGGCAGGTAGGCGTAAACCACGCCTATATAGACGGCGGTGTTGGTGTTGAGGATCTCGATCGGGTGATCGGTAAGCCCCGTCCACATCAGAAACGCGTTGAGCAGACCGTTGTTGCTGAGGATGCCCATCCACGCATAAACGCGGATCAGGATCGCGGTCCAGGTTGGCATCATGATCAACAGCAGCAGGACGTTTTGCGTTTCCTTGCCGGTCTTGGTGATCGCGTAGGCCATCGGGAAACCGATCAGCAGGCACATCATTGTGCTCAGCGCGGCGACTTTCAGCGAACCGAGGTAGGCCGACAGGTACAGCTCGTCTTCGCCGAGCATGGTGTAGTTGCCGATGTTCAGCAGCAGCTGGAATTTCTGTTCGGCGTAGGTGTAGATCTCCGAATACGGCGGGATCGACAGCGCGGCTTCCGAGAAGCTGATCTTCATCACCAGAAAGAACGGCAGCATGAAGAACAGGAACAGCCAGATGAACGGAATACCGATCACCAGTTTTCGTCCGCTGGGCACCAGGCGCAGGAATTGCTGATTGAAGGTTCTCATGAGCGCAGTACCACGCCGCTGTCGTCTTCCCACCAGACGTAGACTTTGTCGTCCCAGGTCGGACGCGCGCCACGGCGTTCGGCGTTGGCCATGAACGACTGGACGATTTTGCCGCCGGGCAGTTCGACGTAGAACACCGAGTGACCGCCGAGGTAGGCGATGTCATGCACTTTGCCTTCGGACCAGTTGTAGCGGAACTCCGGTTTAGTGGTGCTGACCAGCATTTTTTCCGGGCGGATCGCGTAGGTGATCGATTTGTCCTGCACCGAGGTGCTGACGCCGTGACCGACGTAAATTTTCTGCTGCAAGTCCGGGCTGTGGATGATCGCGTGACCTTCAAGGTCTTCCACCACGGTGCCGTCGAAGGCGTTCACGTTGCCGATGAATTCGCAGACCATGCGGCTGACCGGTGCCTCATAGATGTCGATCGGGCTGCCGATCTGCGCGATCCAGCCCAGGTGCATGATGGCGATGCGCTCAGCCATGGTCATGGCTTCTTCCTGGTCGTGAGTCACCATCACGCAGGTCACGCCGACGCGCTCGATGATTTGCACCAGCTCCAGTTGCATCTGCGAACGCAGCTTTTTATCCAGCGCACCCATCGGTTCGTCGAGCAGCAACAGCTTCGGACGTTTGGCCAGCGAGCGGGCGAGGGCGACGCGTTGACGCTGACCGCCGGACAACTGATGCGGTTTGCGTTTGGCGTATTGGGTCATGTGCACGAGGCGCAGCATTTCATCGACGCGGGCATCGATTTCGCTGGCCGGCAAACGATCCTGCTTCAGGCCGAAGGCGATGTTCTGCGCGACGGTCATGTGTGGGAACAGCGCATAGGACTGGAACATCATGTTGATCGGCCGCTCGTACGGCGGCATGTCGGTGATGTCCACGCCGTCGAGCAGAATCCGCCCTTCAGTCGGCCGCTCGAAACCGGCAAGCATGCGCAGCAGGGTCGATTTGCCCGAACCGGAGCCGCCGAGCAGGGCGAAGATTTCGCCCTGATGGATCTCCAGGGACACATCGTCCACTGCCGTGGTTTCGTCGAACTTCTTGGTGACACGATCGACTTTCACCAGAACCTTTTTCGGTTGCTGATGACCTTCAAGTGCCTTCCGGTAAGTGCTGGAGGCGTTTGCCATGTGAAACTCCCAACAGGTTTCGTTCGCTCAGCCAACGTGGCCGGGCTTAAGTGGATTGCAAGCCAGGAACAACCATCCCCCTCACACATATCCCTGTAGGAGCTGCCGAAGGCTGCGATCTTTTGATCTTGTTTTTTACAATCAACATCAAAAGATCGCAGCCTTCGGCAGCTCCTACAGGGGCCACATTTTCAGTGGGTTGTCCTGGCTTGTTCGGCGCCGCCGTCCTGGCTGCCTGGGTCGTACTTGTTGTTATTACAGGTGTTGCTGTTCACGAATGACGGATGTGCGCAGGCACACCCGACATCCGAGGGGGCAGTAAATCGTTACGTATTCTTGGGTTGGATCAGCGCTGGTTGCGCTGCGCCGCCCGTTGCCGGCAAGCCGCGCCGAATGCCTGGAAAATCTTCAGGTAGTTCGGGTTGTCCAGCACCTGCCATTCCGGGTGCCATTGCACGCCGAGGGCAAAGGTCGGGCTGTCGGCGACCGAGATCGCTTCGATCAAACCGTCCGGCGCCACGGCTTCGGCACGCAGGCCGGGCGCGAGGCGGTCGATGCCCTGGCTGTGAATCGAATTGACCTGAAATTTACTCGGCAACTCGAGCGCTTCGAACACGCCACCGCCCAATACCGTCACGGCATGCGCCGGCGCGTACTGCACGGCGAGTTCCGGGCTGTCGGCCTCGCGGTGATCAAGCATGCCCGGCAGCTCGTGCACCTTCTGATGCAGGCTGCCGCCGAACGCCACGTTCATTTCCTGGAAGCCACGGCAGATGCCGAGCACCGGAACGCCCGCCGCGATGGCTGCACGTAATAAAGGAAGGGTCGTGGCATCCCGCGCCGGATCGTGATCCGTGCCGGGTGCGCTGGCCGGGCCTTGATAGTGGAAAGGTTCCACGTTCGAGGGCGAGCCGGTCAGCAACAGACCGTCGAGTTGACCGAGCAGGTCATCGATTTCAGTCAGGTTGCCAAGAGAAGGAATGACCACTGGCAACCCGTTGGCGCCAACGCTGACAGCACGTAAGTACTTGTCACCGCTGATGTGATAGGGGTGCAGGCCAATCTGTTTGACGCACGCTGTAACGCCGATCAATGGCTTGAATGCCATTTTTATTCACCTCGAAGTTTGACACTTGAACGAGCTTTTCCGGAGCTTATCCGCGTTTATTTTAATTAACAACTGTCATGTAAAAAATACTAAACGCCGTTCATCAAATCTTCATGAATCTAGGGGCTTTGGCGCCTGTGTTGGCACGAGAGTGTTAATAAAAGCCCTAAAAATAAACCCTTGGAGGCCAGCTGTTCGCTATTGACTTCACTTTGCCTTTCGGATTGACTGGCTGCGCAACACGGTAGTGAACATAATAATTAACAGCTAAATAGGTGCATCATGTCGGTCCCTCTGCGTACCGTTCAACTCAACGAAGCAAACGCATTCCTTAAGAAATATCCTGAGGTTTTGTACGTCGACCTTCTGATTGCGGATATGAACGGTGTGGTGCGCGGCAAGCGCATCGAACGCACCAGTCTTCATAAGGTTTACGAGAAAGGCATCAACCTGCCGGCCTCGCTTTTCGCCCTCGACATCAATGGCTCCACGGTGGAAAGCACCGGTCTGGGTCTGGACATCGGTGATGCTGACCGCATCTGCTACCCGATCCCCGGCACCCTGAGCATCGAACCTTGGCAAAAGCGCCCGACCGCACAACTGTTAATGACCATGCACGAACTGGAAGGCCAGCCGTTCTTCGCTGACCCGCGTGAAGTCTTGGCCAACGTCGTGCGCAAGTTCGACGAAATGGGCCTGACCATCTGCGCCGCGTTCGAACTCGAGTTTTATCTGATCGACCAGGACAACGTGAACGGCCGTCCGCAGTCGCCACGTTCGCCAGTCTCCGGCAAGCGTCCGGTGTCGACTCAGGTGTACCTGATCGACGATCTCGACGAATACGTCGACTGCCTGCAAGACATCCTCGAAGGCGCGAAAGAGCAGGGCATTCCTGCTGACGCCATCGTCAAGGAAAGCGCCCCGGCGCAGTTCGAAGTCAACCTGCATCACGTGTCCGACCCGATCAAGGCGTGCGACTACGCCGTCCTGCTCAAGCGTCTGGTGAAGAACATCGCCTACGACCACGAGATGGACACCACCTTCATGGCCAAGCCGTATCCCGGCCAGGCTGGCAACGGTCTGCACGTACACATTTCGATCCTGGACAAAGAAGGCAACAACATCTTCGCCAGCGAGGATCCCGAGCAGAACGCCGCGCTGCGTCACGCGATCGGCGGTGTGCTGGAGACCCTGCCTGCGCAAATGGCTTTCCTGTGCCCGAACGTCAACTCTTACCGCCGCTTTGGCGCGCAGTTCTACGTACCGAACTCGCCAAGCTGGGGCATCGACAACCGCACCGTGGCCGTGCGCGTACCGACCGGCTCGCCGGACTCCGTGCGCATCGAGCACCGTGTTGCCGGTGCCGACGCCAACCCGTACTTGCTGATGGCGTCTGTCTTGGCCGGTATTCACCACGGTCTGACCAACAAGATCGAGCCGGGCGCGCCGGTTGAAGGCAACAGCTACGAGCAGAACGAACAGAGCCTGCCGAACAACCTGCGCGACGCACTGCGCGAGCTGGACGACAGCGAAGTCATGGCCAAGTACATCGACCCGCTGTACATCGACGTGTTCGTCGCGTGCAAGGAAAGCGAACTGGCCGAGTTCGAAAACTCGATCTCTGACCTTGAGTACAACTGGTATCTGCATACGGTCTGAAAAACCCCCTCACCCTAACCCTCTCCCAAAGGGAGAGGGGACTGATTCGGGGATGCTCGGGCAATCCGCCGACCTGAACGATTTTTGCCGAATCCATATTCGACTCGGTCGTTCAGGTCGGTGCAGATCCCAAGACACTTCGGTCGGTCCCCTCTACCTCCGGGAGAGGGCTAGGGTGAGGGCAGCCATCCAAGCCAGACATCGCAGCCAGACAACACCCCCAATTCCCCCTTGTCGAGCCACAACAATGACAACTACCCGCAACGACTGGGAACAACGCTTCCAGTCTCTGACCATCGAGTCCCGCGCGTTCATCAACGGTGAATATCGCCCGGCGATCAGTGGCGACACCTTCGAATGCCTGAGCCCCGTCGACGGCCGTTTCCTCGCCTCCGTGGCCAGCACCGATGAAGCCGACGCCAACCTCGCCGTTGAAGTCGCGCGGCAGTCTTTTGAATCCGGCGTGTGGGCGCACAAAGCCCCGGCCGAGCGCAAACGCATCCTGATCCGCTTCGCCGATCTGATCCTGCAGAACCAGGAAGAACTGGCGCTGCTGGAAACCCTCGACATGGGTAAACCGATCAGCGATTCGATGAGCATCGACATCCCGGCGACCGCTAACGCGATCCGCTGGAGCGCCGAAGCCATCGACAAGATTTACGACGAAGTCGCCGCGACCCCACACGACCAACTCGGCCTGATCACCCGCGAGCCGTCGGGCGTCGTAGCGGCCATCGTGCCGTGGAACTTCCCGCTGATCATGGCCAGCTGGAAATTCGCCCCGGCACTGGCGGCGGGCAACTCGTTCATTCTGAAACCTTCGGAAAAATCGCCACTGACGGCGATCCGCATCGCGCAGCTGGCGCTGGATGCCGGCATTCCGAAAGGCGTGTTCAACGTGCTGCCAGGCTTCGGCCACACCGTCGGCAAAGCGTTGGCGTTGCACATGGACGTCGACGTGCTGGCCTTCACCGGCTCCACGGCGATTGCCAAGCAACTGATGATTTATGCCGGCCAAAGCAACATGAAACGCGTCTGGCTCGAAGCAGGGGGCAAGAGCCCGAACGTGGTGTTTGCCGACGCACCGGACTTGCGCGCGGCAGCACAAGCAGCGGCCGGCGCCATTGCGTTCAACCAGGGCGAAGTCTGCACCGCCGGTTCGCGCCTGCTGGTTGAGCGGTCGATCCGCGAGCAATTTATTCCGCTGTTGGTGGAAGCACTGCAAGCGTGGAAACCGGGTCACGCCCTCGATCCAGCCACCACCGTCGGTGCCGTGGTTGATCAGCGTCAACTCGACAACGTGCTGCGCTACATCAGCATCGGTCGCGAGCAGGGCGCCGAGCTGATTGCCGGCGGCCAGCGCACCCTCGAAGAAACCGGTGGCCTGTACGTGCAACCGGCGCTGTTCGACGGCGTGACCAACGCGATGACCATCGCTCAGGAAGAAATCTTCGGCCCAGTGCTGTCGCTGATCACCTTCGACACCGTTGAAGAAGCGCTGCAGATCGCCAACGACAGCATCTTCGGCCTCGCCGCCGGTGTCTGGACCAGCAACCTGAGCAAGGCACACACCTTTGCGCGTGGCTTGCGCGCCGGCAGCGTCTGGGTCAACCAGTACGACGGCGGCGACATGACCGCACCGTTCGGTGGCTTCAAACAGTCGGGCAACGGTCGCGATAAATCGCTGCACGCGTTCGACAAGTACACCGAGCTGAAAGCGACCTGGATCAAGCTCTAACTCTTTTACCGCGGCGGTCGCCGGCAGTGATCGGCGACCTTCGGAGAACAAACATGAAACAGCAACACGTCAACAGCTACTACGCCGCCACCCGCAACGAAGTCATCGATTTTCCGATTCTCGAAGAAGCGGTGGACTGCGATGTCTGCATCATCGGCGCCGGCTACACCGGCCTGTCCTCGGCGCTGTTCCTGACCGAAGCCGGCTATAAAGTGACGGTGCTCGAAGCGGCGAAAGTCGGCTACGGCGCCAGCGGTCGCAACGGCGGCCAACTGGTCAACTCCTACAGCCGCGACGTCGACGTGATCGAAGCGCGCTATGGCGACAAGACCGCAGAGATCCTCGGCAGCATGATTTTTGAAGGCGCCGACATCATCCGTTCGCGCATCAAGGATTACGACATCAAATGCGACTACCGCCCGGGCGGCATCTTCGCAGCGATGAACAAGAAACAACTGAACGGTCTGGCCGAGCAAAAACGCGGCTGGGAACGTTACGGCAACAACAACCTGAAGATGCTCGACGCGGCTGAGATTCGTCGCGAAGTCGGTTCCGACGCTTACGTTGGCGGCTTGCTCGACATGCAGGGCGGCCACGTTCATCCGTTGAACCTGGCACTCGGTGAAGCGGCAGCCATCGTGCGTCTGGGCGGCAAGATCTACGAGCAGTCGGCTGCCGTGGAAATCAAATATGGCGAGCCGAACGTTATCCGTACTGCCAAAGGCCAGGTGCGCGCCAAGTATCTGTTGATCGCTGGCAACGCTTACCTGCCGCAAGGTCTGGACAACCGCGTGACCGCGAAAAGCATGCCGTGCGGCTCGCAGATCGTTGTCACCGAACCGTTGACTGAAAAGCAGGCGCGCAGCTTGATCACCAACAATTACTGCGTCGAAGACTGCAATTACCTGTTGGACTACTACCGCCTGACTGCCGACAACCGTCTGTTGTACGGCGGCGGCGTGGTCTACGGCGCGCGTGAACCGGACGACATCGAACAACTGATCCGCCCGAAGATTCTCAAGACCTTCCCGCAGCTCAAAGACGTCAAAATCGACTACCGCTGGACCGGCAACTTCCTGCTGACCATGTCGCGCATGCCGCAATTCGGTCGCATCGAGAAAAACGCCTATTACATGCAAGGCTACAGCGGTCACGGCGTGACGTGCTCGCACTTGGCCGGCAAGCTGATCTCGGAAATGATCCGTGGCGATGCCGAGCGTTTCGATGCGTTCGCCTCGTTGCCGCACATGCCAATGCTCGGCGGCCGCACGTTCTCCGCGCCGTTGACCGCTCTTGGCGCCGTGTACTACTCGCTGCGCGACCGTTTCGGCATCTAAAGTTACCTCCCCGGCGACGGTCGCCAAGACCGCGCCGGTTTTTATTCTCGTATCATCTGGTACTGATACAGCAGAGATCCAATTGTGGGAGCGGGCTTGCTCGCGAAGAGGCCATTTCCGCCAATACAGATGTCGCCTTATACATCACATTCGCGAGCAATCCCGCTCCCACATTTGCTGTATTTCCAAGGCGAGAAGGACTTTTGCCCCACCGTCCATCGAACCTGCTGAGCAACACCACCAAACGTGATTTAATAGCCGCCTTTCACGGTTCCGGGACACGGGAGCAACGTGATCCGCGCCCTTGGCGCGTCACCCGCCACCCACCCCCATCGCCCTTAAGTCGTTCTCACATAAGGCTGTCATGGATACGGGTTCTCGACTCAAACTAGTACGCGAAAGCTACAAACTCTCCCAGCGCGAGCTGGCCCGGCGTAGCGGCGTGACCAATGCCACCATTTCCCTGATCGAACAAAATCGCGTCAGCCCTTCAGTCAGCTCACTCAAAAAGCTGCTCGAAGGCATCCCGATGTCCCTGGCCGACTTCTTCACCTTCGACCAGCCGCCGCGCGAACATCAATACGTCTTCCGCGCCAATGAACAGCCGGATCTCGGCCGTCATGGCCTGCGCCTGCTGCTGATCGGTGCCTCGGTGCCAAGTCGCCAGATGCGCTTGCTGCGCGAGCAATACGCGCCGGGCGCAAGTTCCGGTGAAGAGCCGATCGTGCACGCCGAAGGCGAGGAGTGCGGGCTGGTCACGCGCGGCACTGTCGAGTTGACCGTCGACGGCCAGGTGAGCGTTTTGGGCGCGGGGGATGGTTACTACTTTCCCACCACGTTACCGCACAAGTTCCGCAATATCGGCGCCGATGAAGCCGAGATCATCAGTGCGAACACGCCGGCGAACTTCTAAGGCAGTCACTCTGAGCACACTAAAAACCGCAGCGATGCGGTTTTTTTGTGGGCACAAATCGAGCGATCAAAGTTTCAACGTTTAACTACTTCGCCTTCCACTGCCCGCCGCCATTCTCACAATCAATCCGCGCCTGGGCCAAATGCTCAACGTCGTAGTAATACGTGGTCACTTGCGCATTGTCGGGGATGTTTAGCGCCTTGGCGTTTTTGTCCTTGCTGGTGGAGTGCGGGTTGGCGAGCGATTCCTGAGTGATGGTCGCGATGCACGCGGCCTGATAGTGATCCGCACAGTTTTCCACTTTGTTTTTTGTGCTGCTGAGCATGTCTTTGCTTTCGTTGCTGCACGACCAGTCGATGGCATTCACCGGCATGCCTTCGTATTCGTAGCAACTATGGGTTTCGATGGCCGGCACCGAGGCGCTGGAGGATTGGGTCTGGACGTCGCAACCCTCGGCCATGACGCAAGTCGGGATGATGGCAAACGTGGCGATCAGCAACAGAAATCGAATGTTCATCGGGATTTCCTCGAAGAGGGCGCCGCGTCTAACGATGAATGGGCGCTTTAGAGTTTCGAGATGGCATAGAGGAAGGAGGTTCAATCGGGTTTGCGGGCGATCGGACGCTTGTGGCGAGGGGATTTATCCCCGTTGGGCTGCGAAGCAGCCCCAAAACCATACAACTCGGTCTGTCTGGAAAAATCCGTTTGCAGGGTTTGGCGCTGCTGCGCAGCCCAGCGGGGACAAATACCCTCCAAAGGTTTGCGGCAAACATCAAATAATGTGCCCGGAAAAACCCTGTTGATCGGGCGCGACATCATCCTTCAACGTCAACGCCGGAATCTCGTACTCCCCGGCATTCTGCTGGCGAAACGCAATCGGCCGCGTGCTCCACAATTCATCCAGCCTCCGCCCCAATTCTTCACACGTCTCGGCATAGCGCGCCTCATCCATGCGGCTGGTGCGATACACCACGAACGGCGGCACCACTTCAAAACCGGGGTAATACAGAATCCCGTGCTGGATCGGAAACAGCAGATCATCCATCGGGCCGTTGATCCCGCGTGAAGCGTAGTGCGACTCCCAGCCGCCGGTGGTGACCATCAACATCGCCCGTTTGCCTTGCATTTTCCCTTCGCCATAACGCTCACCCCAGCGGCTGTCGGAATGTTCGCCAACGCCGTAGGCAAAACCGTAGGCGTAGACGCGTTCGACCCAGCCTTTGAGGATCGCCGGCATCGAAAACCACCACATCGGGAACTGCAGAATCAGCGTGTCGGCCCACTGCAGTTTTTCCTGTTCGCGAGCGATGTCGGCGGCTTGGCTGCCTTCGGCGTACGCCACTTTTGAGTCGAGCGAGGCGTGGAACGGTTTTGTGGTGTCGCGCTCCGGAGCGTCCTCGGCGTCGAGGGTGGTTTTCCAATTCATCGCGTAGAGATCGGAGACCTGCACGGTGTGGCCGGCGGCTTGCAGGCGCTGGACGCTGAAGTCGCGGAGCGAGCCGTTGAGGGAAGTCGGTTCAGGGTGGGCGTAAACCAGTAATACATTCATGCTGTAGCTCCGTTGGCTGAGGACTGCAGGATCAGCGTTCAAGCGGTATATTGGAAATGAATGTCTGATATGTCTGGTATAGCCATGAATAATTTGAGACGCCTCGATATCAATCTGTTGCTGACCCTCGATGTGTTGCTGTCCGAACACAACGTCACCCGCGCCGCGCAGCGGCTGAACCTGTCGCAGCCTTCGGTGAGTGTGCATCTGGCCAAACTGCGCGACATTTTTGGTGATCCGTTGCTGCTGCCCGGGCCGCGCGGAATGCGCCCGACGGTGCGCGCCGATGAATTGCGCGAGCCGTTGCGCGAAGCGTTGGAGGCATTGGAGAGGGCGGTCGCGCCGGCCAGCGCGTTTGATCCGGCGCAGGCGACGCACACCTGGAAAGTCGCTGCCACCGATTACGGTGAAACGACGGTGGTGTTACCGGCGCTCAGCGGATTACGCAAACAGGCACCGGGCACGCGATTGGCCGTGATCGATCTGACACCTGCGCAGTTGGTGAAACAGGCGGAGCAGGGCGTCTTCGACATCGCCCTGCACATCAGCGAAGACGCGCCGCTGAACCTGCACACGCGGCCATTGTTCACCGAACGCTATGTGCTGGCTGGTCGCGTTGGTCATCCGGATTTGCAGCGCGTGCCAACGCGCAAACAGTTCTGCGCGTTGGAACACGTCCTGGTGTCGCGGGAGGGCGGAGGGTTTTTCGGGGTGACCGACAAGGCGTTGGCAGAGGTCGGTTTGCAACGAAAAGTGGTGCTGTCGGTGCCGCATTTTCTGATGGCGATGTCGGTGCTGGTCAGCACCGATCTGGTGGCGATGCTGCCGTCACGTCTTGTGCGCGGCAATCCAGCATTGCAAGTGGTCGACGCACCGCTGCCAGTGCCCGGTTACGAAATGGCGATGTTCTGGGGCGAACGCGCGCATCGCGATCCGGCGCACAAATGGCTTCGTGAACATCTGTTGGCGTCGGTCTGAGATGCTGTCAGGCGTGACCGAGAGCCACCGCAAACGACACGACGATCATGCACGCAAACGCAAAATTGAGATTCATGAGGTGTTCATCCTGAGCCTTTTAAAGTCGGGCCATTCTGAACAGGCTGAAAGCAAAGAAAAAATTCGCCTTGTTGATTGCAATGATCGAAGTAATTGATACCCGCCGGTTTGTGTTTGCTCGAGGGTTTCGCTAGTCTTGCAGAAACCTGCAACTACAAGCATAAACAGGCAAATACATGCACGATCATTCCGCAGCCGAACTGCCTTCATTGCGCCGGCAAAAAATCCTTCTGCTGCTCGAACGCGACGGCAAAGTCATGGCCTCCGAGTTGAGCCAACACTTCGCTGTTTCCGAAGACACCATCCGCCGCGACCTCGCCGAGCTGGATAACGCCGGCCTCGTGCAGCGGGTTCATGGAGGGGCGTTGCCGCGTCCGAAAGATTCAGGCAAGGATTACTTCACGCGGCTGGATGAGACCGATGAGGTGAAAATCCGTCTGGCGCAACTGGCGGCGCAGCAGGTCGAGGACGGGCAGATTGTGCTGTTTGATTCGGGTTCGACGACGTTGCAGGTCGCCCGATCGCTGCGCGCGGATATCCAGATCACGGCAGTGACGGCTGCGCCGATGACGGCGATTGCGCTGGCGGAATTCAAGGGTGTGAAAGTGATTCTGGCAGGCGGGACGTTGAATCCGCGAACGATGTCGGCGGGTGGGCATGAGGCGCTGCGCTTGCTGGCGGGGATCAAGGCGGATCTGGCGATTACCGGCGTCTGCGCGATTCATCCGGAGGTGGGGATTACTTCGCTGCATTTTGATGAAGTGCCGGTGAAGCAGGCGATGCTCGATGGCGCGACGCGGGTGATTGCCGTGACTACGGCGGACAAGTTGGGCGCGGTGGAGCCGTTTGTGGTGGCGGGGTGTGAGCGGTTGCACATGTTGATCACCGAGCGGCATGTGGCGTCGGGGAGTGTTGAGGATTATCGACGGTTGGGGATTGTTGTGGAGCAACTACAAGACTAAAGCCGCCTCCTGTAGGAGCTGCCGAAGGCTGCGATCTTTTGATTTTGATTCTAAAAACAAGATCAAAAGATCGCAGCCTTCGGCAGCTCCTACAAGGGAAGGTGTCGGTTCAACGCAACTTTTCAAGCATCTGGTAGTACCACATCCCCGCAGCCAGCATCGGGTTCCCGAGCAAATCGCCCATCGGCACACGAATGTGCTGGCAACCCGCAAACATGTCGAACTGCTCCATCTGCCCGGTGATCGCGCGGCTCATGATTTCGCCCATGATGTGCGTGGTGGCGATGCCGTGGCCGGAGTAGCCCTGGCAGTACCAGACGTTGTCCGAGAGTTTACCCAGTTGCGGGATGCGGTTGATGACGATGCCCATCGCGCAGCTCCACTGGTAGTCGATCTGCACGCCTTTGAGCGCCGGGAAGGTTTGCTCGATGCACGGGCGCAATTCGCCGGCGATGTCCCTTGAATCCTTGCCGCTGTAGTTGGCGCCGCCGCCGAACAGCAAGCGCCCGTCGGCGGTGAGGCGGTAGTAATCGAGAACGAAGCGGCAGTCGTAGACCGCGAGGTCTTCGGGGTTGATCTGTTTGGCCAGATCACCGAGCGGCGCGGTGGTTACGATGCCGCCCATGGCCGGGAAAATCTTGCCCTTGAGTTTGCCAGGTTCGAGCTTGTGGTAGACGTCGCCGGCGAGCATCACTTGCTTGGCGTCGATCTGGCCGTGAGCGGTTCTTATGCCAGGCTTATCGCCATGAATGATCTCCAGCACTTCGCTGTTTTCGAAGATCAGCGCGCCGAGACTTTCCGCTGCCCGCGCTTCGCCGATGCACAGATTGAGCGGGTGCAGGTGCATGTTGCGAGTGTTCTTGATCGCGCCGTGATAGAGGTCGCTTTGCAGCAGATCGCGCACCTGGCTACGGTCGAGCAGGCTGACTTCATCGCCCAGTCCGCGCCGCACGGCTTCTTCGTAGTCGTTGCGCAGATCGGGCATGTGGCTCGGCTTGTAGGCTGCGTGCAGATGACCGTGTTTGAGGTCGCACTGAATGGCGTATTTCGCCACGCGTTGCTTGATGATTTCGTGTCCGCGCCAACGCAGGTGCCAGATGAAATCGTCGACGTCATCGCCGAGTTTCGCGCGCATCTGTTTGCGCATCGCACCGTCGCCGGAGAGGCTGCCGGTGACTTGCCCGCCGTTACGCCCGGTGGCGCCCCAGCCAATTTTGTTGCTCTCGACAATGGCGACTTTCAGGCCTTTTTCGGCGAGCTCGACGGCGGTGGCAACGCCAGTAAACCCGCCACCGATGATCACCACATCGACCGTGTGCCGACCTTGCAGGGTCGGGTAGTCGGTGTCCTGGTTGAGGGTGGCGGTGTAGTAGGAATTGCAGCGTTCGGTCATGTCAGTGTCCACACAAATTCGGGAGTCGGAGTCCAATCCCCTGTGGGAGCGAGCTTGCTCGCGAAAGCGGTGTGTCAGTCAGCCAAAATGTTGAATGTGACGACGCCTTCGCGAGCAAGCTCGCTCCCACAGGTTCGGTGTCGAATCATTAAGCTTCGGTCAGGTACCAACGCCAATCCTGCTCACCCACTTCAGCCATGAACTGCCGGTACTCGGCACGCTTCACCGCCAGATACACCCCAAGAAACTCCTGCCCCAAGGCATCCCGCGCCCACGCCGATTTCTCCAGCGCCTGCAACGAGGTCAGCCAATCAGTCGGCAGCAATTCCTTCGCCTGCGCGTAACCGTTGCCTTCAACCGGTGCGCCCGGATCAATGTTTTCACTGATGCCGCGATGAATGCCAGCAAGGATCGCCGCCGCTGCCAGATACGGGTTGGCATCGGCGCCGCAGATGCGGTGTTCGATGTGGCGGGTATTGGCCGGGCCACCCGGTACGCGCAGGCTGACGGTGCGGTTGTCGACGCCCCAGGTCGGCGCCAACGGTGCGTAACTATTGGCCTGAAAGCGGCGGTACGAGTTGGCGTTCGGGCAGAACATCAACAGCGTGTCGAGCAACGACGCGAGCATGCCACCAATCGCCGTGCGCAGCAGCGGGGTGCCGGCCGGGTCTTCGGAAGCGAACAGATTGCGCCCCTCGGCATCCGCCAGACTGACGTGCATGTGCATGCCGGTGCCGGCCAGATCATCGAACGGTTTAGCCATGAACGTCGCTTGCATGCCGTGCTTGTGCGCGACCGCTTTGACCAGACGTTTGTAACGCACAGCCTGATCCATCGCTTCCAGCGCATCGCCGTGTTCGAGGGTGATTTCCACCTGTCCCGGGGCGTATTCGGAGATCGCCGTACGCGCCGGAATACCGTGCAGTTTGCAGGCGCTGTAGAGGTCGGCGAGGAACGGTTCGATCTGTTCCAGCTCGCGTAAACCGTAGACCTGTGTGTGTCGCGGTCGCCCACCGTCGGCATCCAGTGCCGGTTGCGGACGACCGTTGTGATCGCGTTTGGCGTCGAGCAGATAGAACTCCAGCTCGCAGGCCATCACCGGGTGATAACCCTCGGCTTTGAGGCCGTCGATAACCTTGATCAGCAGGTGACGCGGGTCGGCGATGCTCGCTGGCATGCCTTCCTTCGGGTGCATGCTGACTTGCACGGCGGCGGTCGGAATTTGCCGCCATGGCAGACGCACCAGGCTGCCTTCCAACGGATAGGCACGGCAGTCGATATCGCCGACCTCCCAGACCAGACCGGAGTTTTCAACGTCTTCACCTTGCACGGTCAGACCGAGGATGGTGCTTGGAAGAGGCCGACCACTTTCGTACACCGCGAGCAGTTCTTCACGGTGCAACAGCTTGCCGCGCGGCACTCCGTTGGCGTCGAGAATGAACAGCTCGATCATGTCGATATCAGGGTTTTGGTCGAGGAACAGGCGTGCGTCTTCAATCGCTGCGAATTTCATGGCAATCACTCAGAGTTGCGCCGCACAGGCGCGCAGATTCGGGCCAAGAGACAGTAATGGGCGAAAGCCCAAGTGTCCTGGCAGGGATATCGAAAGAGAAAAGGCCTACACGTTTTTCAGACGTGATCAGGCAGAAACGCAGACATCCGGCGGGCGTGCGGAGTGACGCAACTTGGAACGGCGCAGGGCCATGGGGAGATTGACGATACGATTCATGCGCGGCCCCTATGACAGAGGGCGCACACAGCGGAGACGTTCAACGATTTTAGTTGTTGTAGATACGTACTCATAACGCGTGTTTCCGTTGGCGGAAAACGTCGGTGTCGGGGCTGACCCGTCGACCGGTGTGCCCGGATAGTAAGGGGGAATCCGCGGGCGTGTAAACGATCAATGTGAAATATCTTGAACACCTGCTTCTGACAACCCCTCTTGTGCAGGTTGCCAAAAAACCTGTGGTGAGGGGATTTATCCCCGACGGGTTGCGTAGCAGCCCCAAAAAATCTAGGCCTGCTGCGCAGTCCATCGGGGATAAATCCCCTCACCACAAGTTTTGTATTTGGCCTTGGTTCAGGTGTGCACATCAGCCCTCAAGCATCTTCCGCGCTTCAGCAAAACACTTTTCAGCAATCGCCGAGCGCGGTTCGGTCTTGCGCATCACCATCCCCAACGGTGCGAGCACGCTGGCGTCCGGCAGGGTCATGAACGACAGATGCTCAATCGGCTCCTCCATTCCGCTGTCCAGCGGCATGATTGCGCAGCAGAAACCCTGGTGAATCGCCTGTAACAACTGATAGGTCGAATCACTCTCCATGATCGGCTGCGGACTCAAGCCGCGACTGCGAAAACTCAGGTCGATGGATTTGCGGTAATGCATGCCGGTGGTGATCATGCCCAGCGGCAATTGCGCGGCTTCTTCCCAACTCATCTGAGTGCCTTCGAACTGGAAATGCCGGTTGTCGTAGAGCAATCCGACGCGGGTTTGACCGATCTCGAAAAACTCGAAATAGGCCGGATTGACGTGATCGAGATAGCACACGCCCAAGTCCAGTTGATTGTTGCCCAGACTGGAGATGATCTCGTCGGAGCTGAGTGAGGACAGGCTGAACGTCAACTCGGGATAAGACCCCGACAATCCCTGAATATAATCGACCGGATTGAAGCTGCTCAGCGGCACCAGACCCAGGCGCAGACTGCCGACCAGTTGCCCGCGACAGGCCGCCGCTTCGGCGAACAAACCATCATGCGCCGCCAGCAACGTGCGGGCCCAGGCCAGTACGCGCTCGCCAGCCTCGGTGAACCCCTCAAAGCGCTGACCACGATTGACCAGCACCAGATCCAGCTCCTCTTCGAGATTGCGCAGGCGCATCGACAGGGTCGGCTGAGTGATGTGGCAGCGGGCGGCGGCCTGACCGAAGTGACGGGTTTCGTCCAGTGCGATCAGGAATTTGAGTTGTTTGATGTCCACGACGGCACCTGCTCGATGGGATTTCTGGGTGGAGTATTGACGCAGATGCGTACCGCGCACCAAAGGTGCAGGGCGCGACGATCTCATTTGAGGGCGTATTCGTCCAATCGGAAGTGTTTAAAGGCTTATCGACCGCCGGCAAAGTGGCCGATACGCAGCGTCTGGCGGACAGCGAACTCTTCAAAGCCCTGCAAAAAACACAACTGTAGGAGTGAGCCTGCTCGCGATAGCGGCAAGTCAGGCGACAACGATGTTGGCTGGCAGTCCGTCATCGCGAGCAGGCTCACTCCTACAAGGGTTTTGTGGTGCTCGTCTATATTGGGGGGGTGGGGAATTTGCGGTCAGCTCAAGACATAGTCCACAGGCTTAAGCGCCGGCGGCATTTCTGCGCCGAGCTCCCAGAGAATATCGCGCTCCAGCGTGCGCACCAGCGCATCCGTTGGCAGATCATTCTCGTCGCGGCCAAAGGGGTCTTCCAGCTCATCGGCAATCGCATCGAGGCCGAAAAACGTGTAGCTGACAATCGCTGTGAACAGTGGCGTCAACCAGCCCAATGGTTCGGCCATGGCGAAGGGCAACAGGATGCAGAACAGATAAATCGTGCGATGCAGCAACAGCGTGTAGGGAAACGGCAGCGGCGTGGTTTTGATCCGGTCGCACACCGCCTGCGCCTGGGTCAGGCTGGTCAGGTGATTGGCGAGCAGCATGTAGCGCCACTCCGTCAGCTCACCGTTTTGATGCAAGTCGGAACACTGCTGGCCAACCGTTTGCAGAATTCGTCCGCTGTAATCGGGCGTCTGCGGATCCGGCTTGGGCATGACCCATTGGCTGCTGGCATCCGCTTCACTTTCTTTGCGCAACCGGGCGTTCAGCGCATGGGCGAAGCCGCACAGATTAAGCAGCAACGGTTTGCGCTCGGCGGAGTCACGGATGACGTGGGTTTCGCGAATGATCGAACGAATGTGCACGATCACCTCGCCCCACGCCTTGCGCGCTTCGTACCAGCGGTCATAACAGGCGTTGTTGCGAAAACTCATGAAGATCGACAGCGACAAACCGAGCAGCGTAAATGGCGTCGCGCTGACACTGGCGAAATAGCTCGGATGGAGGATTTCCACCAGCACAATGGCCGACGCCAACAGCGTGATCATCAGCGCGCGCAACGCGATGCGTTTGGCGATCGAACCCTTGAGGGTGAACAGGATGGCAATGGGATGAATCTTGGGTCGGACGATCATGCTGTTCTGCCCTGGTTATGCATGGGGGCGTGGCGGATCAACGGGTTGTGCAGCGCCACGCCGATGAGTCTAGTTGGCTGCAATGGCGGCGCAGAGTAAGAGCGGCAGAAAGGCGCGTCCAATCAGTTTGAATGACCGCACGATCGATCAAATTGATGACCCCTGCAACCTGTGGGAGCGAGCCTGCTCGCGAAGGCGTCAGGTCAGTCGACATCAATGTTGAATGAGCCGACCCCTTCGTGAGCAAGCCCACTCCCACCTTTGATCTCGGTCATGCCCAAAATCATCCAAACACCTCAGGCCCTGTGGGAGCGGGCTTGCTCGCGAAGAGGTCAGGTCAGTCGACATCAATCCTGAATGTGCCGACCTCTTCGTGAGCAAGCCCACTCCCACATTGGATCTGTGGAGGTTTTAGATTCAGGTTACTGCGCCCCGAACATGGCGGTCCAGTAGATGCCTGCGCTGCTTTTCGGGTCGGTGGCGTAGGCGGCGCCGAGTTCTTTGTATTGTGGGTTCATCAGGTTGGCGCAGTGGCCGGGGCTGGCGATCCAGCCGTCGACGACTTTGCGCACGGTGTCTTGGCCGGCGGCGATGTTTTCGCCGACCAGTTGACCGCTGTAACCGGCCAGTTCAGCGCGGTCGCCGGGGGTGCGGCCGTCGCGATCCTTATGGTCGAAATAATTGTTGTTGGCCATGTCGCGGCTGTGATCCTGGGAAATCGTGCCCAGCGCAGCGTTCCAGGCCAACGGCGCGGCAGCGGCGAAGGCCTGACCACCGCACTGGCGCGGCTGACTGCGGGCGACGTTGAGTTGCTCCAGCAGTTTCTGCCCTTCACTTTGCGCATCGCCGAGTTTGGCCGACAACAGCGGTCGCGCCAGCACGATGCGCCAATCGCGATCGGCGCGGCTGACGCCGACATCGACGAACTGCGGATCGAGCACCACCTGACAAAAACTTTCCTGAATCGCCTGCATCGCCGACGCCGCATCGCGCGGGCCATTCAGGGTAATCGCCTGCACATTGACCATCGGGTAACTGGCGCTGGCCATGGCTTGCTGCAAATCCACCGCGCCACTGGCCGGCAGGCGCAAGCGGGGCTCGGCCGACAGCGGCGGCAACTCATTGGAGGCCTGCGAACCGCAACGTTGCGGCTGGCTGCGGTAGCTGTTGATCGACTCGATCAGTTGCGATTCATCGCTGGCCAGCGCCGGGATGGCCAACACAACGCCAGCGGACAACGCGGCACAACGTAAAACGAATGGCATGAAGCGCATGGAAATCTCCCTTGAGCTGAATGCGTCCATGATGCGCGAAAGGCCCCCGGTAGGTGCAATGTCTTTTTCTTCATTCGGCGGTTTTTTCTGCGCAACTTTGTCTGGCGTTTTGCCGTCTACACTCACCGAAGACCCCGGGATCCGGGCGTCTCACCCACGCAACACGTTGCCCTTAGCGGGCGCTGCCGGAAGAACTGACATGGGATTGAAAGGCTTGGCTGGCTGTATGGTTTGCATCCTGTTGGCGGGCTCCGCATGGGCCACCGATCAGGCCCCGATCAAGGCGAAGGCTGAAGAGAAAGCGCAGGTGCTGGAGGAGAAAGCGGCGGACAAAGTCAGCAGCGCACCGGCGCCGAAAGCCGAAGCGATTACCCCGACCGAGGCGCAAGCGGTCGACCCTGCCGGCGCTGCACCGCTGGATGATCCGCTGACCTGCCTGGCGCGCAGTATCTACTGGGAAGCCAAAGGCAAAGACACCCCGGAAATGGAAGCGGTGGCCAGCGTGGTGATGAATCGTCTCGGCCACGAAGGTTTTCCTGACACCGTGTGCGCGGTGGTCAAGCAGGGTTCGGAAACCAAGAGCTGCCAGTTTTCCTGGTGGTGCGATGGCAAGGCTGATCAGGTCAAGGAGGATTCCGAATACGCGCTGGCCAAGGAAATCGCCGGCAAAGCGCTCAACCGTCAGCTCCCGGATCGCACCCGCGGCGCGCTGTACTTCCACGACCGCAACGTCCACCCGAGCTGGGCCAAGGAGTACCGCAAAACCGCCGAAACGAAAAAATTCCTCTTCTATAAACCGGCCGGTGGCGACGCGCGTTAGGCGCAGACCTGACGCACACAATCGCGCAACCAGCGGTGTGCCGGATCAGCGTCCATGCGCGGATGCCAAAGCATTGAGACGCTGATCGGCGGCATCTCGAAGGGCAGAGCGAAACTGTGCAGGCCGCTGCGCAGTTTGCTGGTGTGGCGCTCCGGAACGGTGGCGATCAAATCCGATTCGCGCACCAGCGTCAGCGCCGCGGAAAAACCGCCGAACGAGGTGACGATGTCCCGCGTCAGCCCGAGTGCGAGCAGCGCTTCGTCTACCGGGCCGCTGCTGCGCCCGCGTCGGGAAATCAGAATGTGCTCGCCACCGGCAAAACGCTTGCTGCTGACTTTTCCCGAACTCAAGGGATGCCCCTCACGCACCACACCGATCCAGTGATCCTGAAACAGAATGCGGCTGTGCAGCGTCGGGTCGGTGCTGTCGTCGATCACGCCGGTCTCCAGATCAACGCGACCCTCGCGCAGCGGCGTGCTGTCCTTGTCGGCCTTCTGCACAAAACGCAGGCGCACACCGGGTGCTTCTTCAGCAATGCGCGTGAGCAGGGCGGCGGCGAAAGTTTCGACAAAACCGTCGGTGTTGCGCAGGGTAAAGGTGCGTTGCAATCGGCTCGGGTCGAGCACGTCGGCAGGGCGCAACACCGCCTCGGCTTCCTGCACCAGATGACTGACGCGTTCGCGCAACTCCAACGCACGCGGCGTCGGCACCAGACCGCGACCGGCCCGCACCAGCAGCGGATCGCCGGTGGTCTCGCGCAGACGGGCCAGGGCGCGACTCATCGCCGAAGGACTCAATCGCAGGCATTTGGCCGCGCGGGCGACGCTGCCTTCACGCAGCAGCACGTCGAGGGTGATCAACAGGTTCAGATCGGGTGCGGACATGACATGGCGTTCCATGCAGGTATCGAGTGCAAAGCATGCGTCTTGTGCCTTGTATTGTCGAGGCTCAGGCTATGCAGCATCACCTCTGCCAAGTGAGCGAAAGATGCCGCGAGAACCCCTGACCACTTCAGCCCGATGGGCGCTGACCAGTCTGGCCCTGTCGATGTTGATGCCGTCGCTGGACACCAGCATTGCCAATGCCGGCTTACCGATGCTGGCGGCGGCGTTTGATGCGACGTTCCAACAGGTGCAGTGGATCGTTCTGGCTTACCTGCTGACAGTCACCACGCTGATTGTCAGCGTCGGGCGGCTGGGCGACGGCATCGGTCGGCGCCGATTGCTGTTGATCGGCATCGGCGTTTTCACTGCGGCCTCGTTGTGCTGTGCATTGGCACCGGGACTGGGTTGGTTGATCGGCGCGCGAGCGGTGCAAGGCGTTGGCGCGGCGATCATGTTTGCCTTGACCGTCGCGCTGGTGGCCGATGCGGTGCCGAAGTCACGGGCGGGCAGTGCGATGGGTTTGTTGGCGACCATGTCAGCGACCGGCACCACCCTCGGGCCGTCGCTGGGCGGATTGTTGATGGCTCATCTCGGCTGGCATTCGATTTTTCTGCTTAACGTACCGTTGGGTTTGCTCAATGCGTGGTTGGTGTTCCGCTATCTGCCGGCAGATCGAGCGATCAGCACACGGGTTGCCTTTGATTATTTCGGCACCGGGGTGTTGGTGTTGACGCTGGCGGCTTATGCGCTGGCGATGACGCTGACAGGGCTGACCCTGCCGTTGTTGCTGGTCAGCGCGTGCGGCGCGGGGCTGTTTGTTTTTATCGAGATGAGGGTGAAGGCGCCGCTTATTCGCTTGTCGCTGTTTGCCGACCGGCGATTGAGCAGCAGCCTCTTGCTGACGTTATTGGTGACTACCGTGATGATGACCACATTGGTCGTTGGGCCGTTTTACTTGAGCCGGGGTTTGGGTTTGAGCAGCGCCATGGTTGGACTGGTGTTGTCGGTCGGGCCGTTGTTGTCGGCGTTTGGCGGTGTGCCGGCCGGGCGTCTGGTGGATCGCTTTGGTGCGCGCCGGATCGTGCCGGGTGCGTTGCTGGGCTTGGCTTGTGGTTGTGGCTTGTTGGCGTCGTTGCCGATGAGCCTTGGCGTGTTCGCGTACGTGTTGCCGATTGCGATGGTTGCGGTCAGCTATGCGTTGTTTCAGGCAGCCAATAACACCGGGTTGATGGCCGGCGTGAGTCAGGATCAGCGTGGGGTGGTCTCGGCGCTTTTGGGGCTGGCGCGTAATCTGGGCTTGATCACCGGGGCGGCGGTGATGGGCGCGGTGTTTGCACTGGCGGCGGGGGATCCGACGGAGGCGCCGGCAGCAGCAATTGCCAGTGGTTTACACATCACCTTCGCGGTCGCCACTGCAATAGCGTTCATGGCATTGATCATAAGTCGAACGCAGTTCAATTGTGGGAGCGGGCTTGCTCGCGAAAGCGGTGAATCAGGCAACACTGCGTTGACTGTCACTCCGCCTTCGCGAGCAAGCCCGCTCCCACAGGGGAATGGCGGTGATCGTTAGTCTCGGGTTTGGCGAGCAGGGAAGAACAGTTCGAAGCAGGTCACGCCATCAGCACTGCTGGCGCTGTACCGGCCTTGATGCAACTGCATGATCGTCGCAACAATCGACAGGCCCAAACCATTCGATTGTGCCGAACGCTCGCGCGATTGATCCACGCGATAAAAGCGCTCAAACAACCGCGCCAGATGCTCAGGCGCAATGGTCGCGCCGTGGTTGCGCACCCGCAGATAACTGCCCTCAGGCTCAGCGATCGCTTCAACCTGCACTGTCGAATCCGCCGCACCGTACTTGATCGCATTCGCGCAAAGGTTCGCCAGCGCCCGCCGCAGCAACATCGGCTCGGCCCAGATCACACCGCTGCCACGCGCTTCAATGCACACGCCAACGTCCGCCGCCAACCCTTCAAAATAATCAGCAATGCGCTGCATCTCGTCCGCCGCATCGAGCTCCTGACGCTGGCTCAGCGCACTCGCCGGATCAGTGCGCGCAAGAAACAGCATGTTGTCGAGCATCCGCGTCAGCCGTTCCAGCTCTTCGACATTGGAGGCGAGCAACTGCTGATAGGCTTCGATGCTGCGGTTCTGATGCAGGGCGACCTGGGTTTCGCCGAGCAGGTTATTGATCGGCGTACGCAGTTCGTGAGCCATGTCGGTGGACACCTGACTCAACTGCGCAAAACCTTTGGCGAGGCGATCGAGCATGGCGTTGAACGCATCGATCATCGGCAGCAATTCTCGTGGTGCGCCCTGGCTGTCGAGGCGTTCGCCGAGATTGCCGACACCGATGCCATGAGCGTGCCTGGCCAATCGGCGTAACGGCAGCAAACCGCGATAGACCAGCAAACAGCCGATCACTGCGAGCAGCAGCGCCGCCAACGTCGCCAGGCCATAAACGCTCAAACGATAATTGGCGAGCATCGCCGTGCGTTCGCTCATCAGGCGTCCGGTTGTGACTTGCAGATTGCCCAGTTCACCAGAGTCGATCTCAGCCGCCACCGCCGAAAACGGTACGCCGTTAACGTTCGGCAGATGCTGTACATCGTTCAGCGTCATCGTGTGATTGATCGGCACCGCTGGCAATGTCGGCGTGGTCAGGTTGCCCGGATTGACCACCAGCAATGGCGGTTCACCCGGGGCGCCGATGGTCAGCAGTGCCTCGCGGTTGCCGAGCATGTTCTGGAACAGCGCCGGTTTGTTCTTGATCAGCTCGAGGGTGTTGCTGTCGTTAAGGAAGGTGCGCAACTGGTCGACGCGGCTGACCAGCGAGATGTCGTCGCGGCGAATCAGCTGTTCTTCCAGCTCGCTGTACAGCGCCGCGCCGAGCCCGGCCAGCGACGCGAAGGCGAGCAGGGCGAACACCAGCGCCAGGCGCAGGGTCAGGGAATAAGCCCGTTTCGCGCTCATGGCTGTGTGTCGAAACGGTAGCCGATGCCGCGCACGCTGTGGATCAGCTTGAGCTGGAACGGGTCATCGATTTTCGCCCGTAAGCGGCGTACGGCGACGTCGACCACGTTGGTGTCGCTGTCGAAATTCATGTCCCACACCCGCGACGCGATCAGCGAACGGGCGAGCACTTGCCCGGTGTGCGTGGCGAACAGTTGCAGCAGGGCGAACTCTTTATTGGTCAGGGTGATGCGCACTCCGCCGCGACTCACTCGGCGTTTGAGCACGTCGATTTGCAGGTCGGCGACTTGCAGTTGTTCATCTTCATGAATCGGCCCGCGTCGGGTCAGGGTGCGCAGACGCGCCACCAGTTCGGCGAAGGAAAACGGTTTGATCAGGTAATCGTCCGCGCCCAGTTCGAGGCCTTTGACGCGGTCGGCGATATCGTCGCGGGCAGTCAGGAACAGCACCGGCGTGTCGGCCTCCTTGCGTAGCCGGCGCAGGACTTCCCAGCCATCCATTTTCGGCATCATCACATCGAGCACGATCACGTCGAAGCTGTGTTCCAGCGCCAGGTGCAAACCGTCGGCGCCGTTGCGCGCCAGGCTTACGCTGTAGCCGAGTTCCTGCAAACCGTTGAGCAGATAATTGCCGGCCTTGGGTTCGTCTTCGACAACCAGAATATTCATCGATCACTCTCAATGGTCATTGATGCAGCCGCTGCCTTGCACGTCATAGTTCAGCACATGTTCGCGGCCCTGATGGTCGAGGTAGTTGAGTTGCGCCGGAACCACACCGCAGGCCTGAGAAATATCGGTGCTGGAGAGTACTTTGTCGACATCCAGATTGACGTAGAAGGCGGATTTGTCATGGATGACGGCGGTGTCGGGCATGTTCGCGGCGAACACGGAGCCGGTGGCGAGGAGGGTGGTAAGGGCGAGCAGGAGGGTTTTCATGGTCAGTCACTCAGTGGTTGGTGTTGATCGGCGTAAGCGCCGGGACAACATCAGGCTACCGAGCGATCCGCACGGCAAACCGACAGCTGAATGACAAAGTTGTAATGAAACACACCCCTGTAGGAGCTGCCGAAGGCTGCGATCTTTTGATCTTGTTTTTAACAGTCAAAATCAAGAGATCGCAGCCTTCGGCAGCTCCTACAGGGGGATTTGTGTTGGTTAGCTGGCGTGGGTGCTGAGGATGCTCGCTACCTGCTGCGGCTGGCAGTTGAGGTACGGCGAGGATTTCAGCCAGCGCTGATCCGGGTACCAGGAAAACATGAACTGGCCATCCTTCAATCGATCAATCACTTGCTTGGCAATCTGTGGCCGAACCGCCGGGCAACCCTGGCTGCGGCCGATGCGCCCCTGTTTCTTGCTCCACAACGGATTCACATAACTGGCGGCGTGAATGACGATCGCGCGATCGCGGGCCATGTCATTGAAGCCCGGTTCCAGACCGTCCATGCGCAAGGAATAGCCGTGGGCGCCGCTGTAACTTTCCTGCGTGCGGAACAGACCGAGGCTGGATTGGTAACTGCCTTCACGGTTGGAAAACTGCGTGGCAAAGTTTTCGCCGGAGTTGGAACCGTGCGCCACCAAATCGCGTAGAACCAACTTCTGTTTGCTCAGGTCGAAAATCCACAAGCGGCGTTCTGTGGACGGTTGCGAATAATCGATGACGGCCAGATGGCGGGACGGCTTCGCCCCATTGTTGACCGCGCATTGCATGGCGCTTAATGCACCTTTCAGCGCCTGGGGATTGAGTTCTGGCGCGGCGTGGGCGAGGCTGTTGTAGAGAACCGGCGATGGTTTGCCGGCGGCAAAAACTGGACTGGTCACAGCGACAAGGGTCGCGGTGGACAGCAGAAGTCGGCGCAAAAACGTCAACATTTATAAAGTGTCCTCACTTGCTACTCATTTGGCACTTTGGCTCCTGACTCCCAGTCATAACCGCCACGCCCGAAGATCGAGCCTGACTGTTCAGCACACCTGATGTAAGGTTGACCGTCATCTGGACGGCCATGGATTGGAGTAAAGCAGTTGTTCAAAAAGTACGCATGCTACTTGAGCATTTGTTTGCTCGCTGCGCCGTTTGTCGCTTGTGCCGATGAGCCGCTGCCGCCCTTGCAGACGCTGCCGACGCCACCGGCCGAGTTGCCGGTCGAACCGCAGAGTCCGTTGCAGGCTGTTTTGATCAGTCTGCCGCAGGCCTGTCCGGCGATTGCCGCGCGTCTGAGCGTGGCGGCGTTGACCCAGTTGCAGGCGTTCTATGAACAGCAGGACTGGATGCCAGTGTGGGCCAGTGAATCCGGACGTTTGCAGGCTTTACAAGCGCAATTGCCGCTGTTGGCCGACGATGGCCTGAATCCAAAACGCTACCCAGTAGCGAGCATTCCTCCGCAGGATGGCGAACTCTGCGCCGACATCGACATCAGCCGCTACTACTTGCAAGCCCTGCAGGATCTGCATTACGGCAGCCTGTTGCAGTCGCACTTCGAGCCGCTGTGGCATGCCGATGACACCCCGCGTGACCGTCAGGCGGAATTGTTGGCGATTGCCGTGCCGGGCATGCAGGACATTCCCGGCGCCTTCGATCGCGCGCGTCCACACCTCGCGCAATATCAGAGCCTGCGTCACCTCTACGCCGCACAACGTCTCAAGGCCTTGCCGCAGTGGCAATCGGTCGGTAATGGCCCGTTGTTGCGTCCGGACATGGAAGACAAACGCGTGCCGGAACTGGCTCAGCGTCTGTACAGCGAAGGCTATCTGGCCCACGCCGGCAGCACGCCGGGCAACGCTTACGAGGGCATGCTGGTCGAGGCGGTGAAAAGTTTTCAGGCCAATCATTCGTTGCAGGCCGACGGCGTGGTCGGGCCGGGGACGATTGCCGAACTCAACATCAGCCCGCTGACTCGCCGCGAGCAACTGCGGGTCAACCTCGAACGTTTCCGCTGGATGGCGCAGGACATGGAGCCGGATGGGCTGCTGGTCAACGTCGCCGCTGCCGAATTAACCCTGTATCAGGGCGGCCAACCGGTGTGGCAAACCCGCACCCAGGTCGGTCGTGCCGAACGGCAGACACCGCTGCTGAAATCCCGCGTCACGCGCCTGACCCTCAACCCGACCTGGACGGTGCCGCCGACCATCTGGAAAGAAGACAAACTGCCGGCGATCCGCAAGGATCAGACTTTCCTCAGCCGCCAGAATTTGCAAGTGCTCGATGCCAACGGCCAGCCTTTGGCTGCGGCGGATGTCGACTGGGACAATCCCGGCAACATCCTTTTGCGTCAGGACGCCGGCCCGCGCAATCCGCTGGGGCAGATGGTCATTCGTTTTCCCAATCCGTTCTCGGTGTATCTGCATGACACGCCGAGCAAGGCGCTGTTCGACAAGGGGCCGCGTGCGTTCAGTTCCGGTTGTGTGCGGGTCGAGCACCCGATGCAGCTGCGCGATTTGTTGCTGAGCCCGGCGGAAAAGGCCCGTACCGAAACGCTGTTGGCGACCGGGACGACTCACGAATTTCGTCTGTCCGCACCGGTACCGATCCTGATGACCTACTGGACGGCGCAAGTCGGCAGCGACGGCCACGTGCGCTACGCGCCAGACATCTACAGCCGGGACAGCGCCTTGCTCGCCGGCCTCGACCGCGCGCACTGACTCCCCAGCCATCCCCCAATCCCCTGTAGGAG